>DQUJ01000220.1 GCA_015662325.1 Leucothrix mucor
TATACTCATTATAATAGTCAGAACCGTATAATAATTAAAATGGCGACGACCAATATCGAGGTATTTAATAAGTTTAATTCCAATAAATATCGCCCACAAAGATGTCAGCAATGAAACAATATTGGAGCCCACGATATAGTTTTTGCTTAGACCCATACTTTCTTCAACGTCTATCATTTCTGGCACAAAAAATGACATGGCAAGGCCAGCGATTGCGGACATTAATGTAATGCTGGCTAATACCAGAGAAATAATACCAATGACTTTCGGTGTGGAGCTGCGCTGGTTAAATGCGTTGCTGTTATGGGTGATCTTTACTTCGGATTCTGGTGGGGTGTAGGGGTTACTCATAATGTTATCTGTTTGGTTATTTACGGTTTTGAACTCGGTGCTTTGTTGCAATAAAATCTTTGTGGGAAACGTAGATAAGGTCGGCGATGCGCCTAATCACATGTTCTTCGTATTTGTGTAGCTCATTATCTGCGTAAGCAATTTCCCACAGGTTTTCAATCAGTTTAATCTTTTGTGTCTCATCGTAGCTTTTGTTGATTAGGCTGGTGAATTGAAAGTAGTCGGTAGAATCCGTATGTTCTTTTTGGGCTAACTCGACCAACTCATTGGCTCCGTTTTCATCTAAGGCAAAGGATTTTTTGCTTAGTTCCACTAACATGGCCTTTTCTTCGGGTTGATCTTTATAGTCAGACTCGGCTACTTCTAACATCAGCGCGGCTACTGCTAGACGTGAGCTATGTTCCGATTGTGCTTTAGTTGTTTTTGAGTCGGTAGCTAGTTTTGTATCAAAAAATTGTTTAATGCGATTAATCATAATGTTTCTTAAAATTGTATTTGCCCAATTTTAGCATGAACATAAAAAATTTACGCTTGTAAGATGTTGAAATAATTAACTGCGCTGCAATCATGCCAAGATGATTAGTAAATTAATAAATAGTAATGTATGAATTATTGCGTCAAAAACAAGTGAAATTACTAGCGAGACGATAAAATCCTCGGTATCCTTCATCCTCTTTAGTTGTTGCAGGCAATATTTGCAGTATGCAAGATACATACAATCATAAATCCATCGAACCCATTGTTCAGCAGATGTGGGACGATAATAAATCATTCGAAGTAACCGAAGATCCAGACAAAGAAAAATACTATTGTCTGTCGATGTTTCCTTACCCTAGTGGCAAGCTACACATGGGGCATGTGCGTAATTATACGATTGGTGATGTTATTTCTCGCTTTCAACGTATGCAGGGTAAAAACGTATTGCAACCGATGGGTTGGGATGCCTTTGGTTTGCCAGCGGAGAACGCGGCGATTAAAAATAAAGTATCACCAGACGCGTGGACAGATCAAAATATTGCAGAAATGCGTACTCAGCTTAAAACTATGGGCTTTGCTTATGATTGGTCGCGCGAACTGGCAACCTGCAAACCCGATTATTATCGTTGGGAACAGTGGTTCTTTTTAAAGCTATTAGATAAAGGGCTGGTATACCGCAAAAAATCGACTGTAAACTGGGACCCAGTTGATCAAACCGTGCTAGCAAATGAGCAGGTTGTTGATGGTCGTGGTTGGCGTTCGGGCGCATTAGTAGAACAGCGCGAAATTGATCAATGGTTTTTAAAAATTACCGCTTACGCCGATGAGCTATTAGATGATGTGAAAAAACTCGAAGGTTGGCCCACACAAGTACGCACCATGCAGGAAAACTGGATTGGTCGTTCCGAAGGTGTTGAACTTGAATTTGGTTTAGAGCACAGCGAAGAAACCTTAAGCGTATTTACTACGCGCCCCGATACATTGATGGGCGTTACTTATCTTGCGGTTGCGCCGCAACATCCGTTGGCCATTCGGGCTGCCGTAGAAAATCCAGAGTTAACTGCTTTCATCGACGAATGTAAAAACATGAAAGTGACCGAAGCAGAAATGGCAACCATGGAGAAAAAAGGGTTTGCCACAGGTGTTGCTGCGATTCACCCCATTACGGGTGATAGTGTGCCTATTTGGGTCGCCAATTTTGTATTAATGACTTATGGCTCAGGTGCGGTTATGTCCGTTCCTGCACATGATGAACGTGATTGGTCGTTTGCAAAAAAATACAAATTGCCGATCAAGCAAGTGATTACTTCGGCGGATGAAACAGTCGCTAATAATATTAATATGGAAGAGGGCGCATACCTTGAAAAAGGCGTGTTGATTAATTCAGGACAGTTCGATGGTTTAAGTTCGGAAGAATCCTTAGATGCGATTGTGGCGGTTTTAAGCGAAGATAAAGCAGGGCGTAAAACAATTAATTATCGTTTACGTGATTGGGGTGTTTCCAGACAACGTTACTGGGGTTGTCCGATTCCGATTATTTACTGTGATGATTGCGGCGCAGTGCCCGTGCCCGAAGCAGATTTACCCGTGGTATTACCCACCGATATAAGCTTTGATGAAACGGGTGGCTCGCCTATTAAAAAGATGCCAGCGTTTTATGAAACCAGTTGCCCAAGCTGTGGCAAAGGTGCAACGCGTGAAACCGATACATTCGATACCTTCTTCGAATCATCATGGTATTTCGCACGCTACACAGGTCCGGATAACGATAAATCAATGTTGGATGAACGCGCTGATTATTGGCTACCCGTCGACCATTATGTGGGTGGAATTGAACACGCAGTTTTGCATTTATTGTATGCGCGCTTCTTTAATAAGCTAATGCGTGATGAAGGTTTGTTAGAAGCTGATGAGCCTTTTACAAAATTATTAACTCAAGGCATGGTACTTGCCGATACCTATCATTACGATGA
>DQUJ01000126.1 GCA_015662325.1 Leucothrix mucor
ACCTGGACTCGAACCAGGGACCAATAGATTAACAGTCTACTGCTCTACCAACTGAGCTATCGAGGAATTGTTGGTAACTGCCTAGATTGACAGAGCCGCGAATTTTACTGTTTGTCTGGTTTTCGGTCAACAACTAAATGACTAAAAGGTCATTGTTTTTAAATTAACTTAAAAAGCTCATTGCTTGGCGTATTACCTCAACTCCTGCACCTTCTTTGTGGGCGTTTTCGCTAATGTGCCTACGCCATGCTTTTGCGCCTGTTTGACCTGTAAAAAAACCGAGTAAATGACGGCTCATATGCTTTAAAAATACGCCTTGCGTGAGTTGTTTTTCTATATAAGCAAGGTACTTTTCAATCACCTCGTGCTGGCTTAATTCGCTTGTATTATCATCTCCGTAAAGTTGTTGATCCACTTCAATCATAGCATACGGATTATGATACACCTCTCGCCCCAGCATGACTCCATCAACGTGATTAAGGTGCTGTTTGGATTCTTCCATTGTCTTGATTCCACCATTAATGATAATTTCAATATGAGAAAATTTCTGCTTCATCTGGTAAACCAGCTCATAATTTAACGGTGGTACATCACGGTTTTGTTTTGGGCTTAAGCCTTTTAACCATGCCTTTCTTGCATGAACAATAAATGTTTCGCATCCCGCATTAGACACCGTTTTTATAAAGTCATGCAGGGTTTCATATTCATCCATCTCATCAATAGCAATTCGGTTTTTTACGGTGACTGGTATATCCACAGCATTTCGCATTGCCGCAACATTCTCTGCTACCAACTCGGCTTCTGCCATTAAACACGCGCCAAACGCGCCGTTTTGGACGCGGTCGCTAGGGCAACCGACGTTGATATTTACTTCATCATAGCCGTAGTCTTCAGCCATACGCGCACAAAGTGCCATAGCTTTTGGATCGCTACCGCCTAATTGCAAAGCAACGGGATGTTCTTCTTGATTGAATTGTAAATAGCGGTCTTTATCACCGTGGATTAATGCGCCCGTGGTGACCATTTCGGTATAAAGCAATGCGTGCTTAGACATTAAACGCAGCAAATAACGCTCGTGCCGATCGGTCCAATCGAGCATGGGAGCAACGCAAAAACGGCGATTAATTTTGGAAGATTGATTTGACAATTTTTATTAGATCAGTTTATTAGATCCGCACTTTGATAAAAAAGGAATTATGGTATGCTTGCGCGCACTTGTAAACACGGAATAAAAAACGATGGACGTTGGGGAATCAATACAAGCAGGCAACTGGGTCGCGCTATTTACCTATATGGGCTTTAGTTTTTTCGCAGGCTACGTCATCGGCTTCGCGACACGCACTTTTTTAAAGTTTGTGTTCTTCCTTTCTGGAACAGCATTGATACTGCTTTTTATTCTTCAGTACAACAACTTGATTGATGTGAAATGGGAAGCGTTTGAGAATCTATACAATGGCTTAATCGCTTGGATTTCACCGCACTTAGGTGGGTTAAAAGGCTTTATTACTGCGAACCTTTCTTCTGCAGCAATGGCAAGCCTTGGTTTATTTTGGGGCTTTAGAAGAAAAAACTAGACTAACGCTGGCACTTCGCACAATAAAACGTGGAACGTTGCCCTTGGGTTATCTTTTTAACTAGCAATCCACACACTAAACACTCTTCATCGGTTCGGCCATAGACATTTAATTGTTGTTGAAAATAGCCTGGTGCTCCTTCGGCTTGCACAAAGTCTTTAAGCGTTGTTCCCCCCTGTTCTATGGCATGCGCTAAAACTTCTTTTATCTTTGCCACAAATGTTTCATAACGTTTTTTAGATACCTTTCCTGCTGATTTCTTCGGCGAAATCCCTGCCTTAAACAAAGACTCACAGGCATAAATATTGCCAACACCTACTACCATATGTCCGTTCATAATAAACTGCTTAATGCTCACAGTGCGGCCACGTGATTTTTTATAAAGATAGTCTGCATTAAAATCATCACTTAACGGTTCTGGACCAAGTGATCGAATCAATTTATGTTGCAATGGGTCGTCTACCGTCCACAACACTGCGCCAAAACGACGTGGGTCACGCAAACGAATGGCTTTATTATTCGTAAATTCAATATCAACATGATCGTGTTTTTCATGTGCAGAACCTGCTTCAACCACTCGCAAACTGCCCGACATGCCAAGATGTAATAATGCTGTACCGCAATCCGTTTCTAATAAAAGGTATTTTCCACGGCGCTTAACAGAGCGTATCTTTTGCCCTTCTATATCATGTAAAGATAATGGAATAGGCCAGCGTAATTTTGGTTGCCGAACAATCAGTTTCGTGACTCGCTGGTCTTGGATATGAGGCTTAATGCCTCGGCGCGTTGTTTCTACTTCAGGAAGTTCTGGCATATCTGGGCATCTCTATTAATTAGGTGTTCCTTCTGCAAGGCAATGAGTATTCCAGCGTGAACATGCCTTGATTCTGAATTTTTGGCGTTGCCAGAAGGAGCACCCAATTAATAGAGATGCCCATTGTTAAAACACATTTAAACAAAACTCGCTTCAATCTCCACCAGCAAATCTACACGGCAGACATCACCCTGCAAATATAAAATAGTGGGTGGCTGTTTGCTTTTAGTGCTTTTAGAAAAGCGTTCTTCTAATTGCTGTTTTACCAGTGGCAACAATGAAGCATCACGTAAATACACTTTTAAATGCGACACCTGTTCGAGTTGTTGAATCGACAATTCCAGTGTTTCAAAACCATGTTGAATCAGCGCTTCTACATTCACCAATGTTTCTTTTAATTGCTGTGTCACATCACCAAAATGCTGGCTTTTAGAACCGATAATACTTGTCGTTCCCGAAATATAAAGATGATCGGATTGTTCGTTCCAACGCTTATAAGTTGCACGAGAGAACGAAGGGCTGACTTCGCCGTATTCTTTTGGATATAAAAAAGCCGATGTTTGACGTGGGTTTTCTAACTGCATTCCTGCGTCTTTCGATGCAATAAAATAGATCTGTAAATCACCCTCGTTTGTGCCAACTGCTGTAGCAGCAGGGGGTGAATAAGGAAAATTATCAAACTGGTTAAGCGCGTTTTGTCGACCCAAACAAAACTCGCGGTAACGTTCTAGCCCGCTAGAATCATCGTTTATAGATGAAAAATAATTCCAGATACGCAATAACTTAGAATGGCTTGGGTGTTGCTCTAATGCGCCAAGTATTTGCTGGTACGCTGACTCGCTGGCAGCGACCATATTGTCAAAATCAGCTTCATTTAACTGAATAAAGCCAAATAAAATCTCACTGTTCCACGATAAGTGCAGATCGCCAAACGACTTTGTTTCAACAGGCTCTGGGCTTTTCCAAACTTCAACGACAGGTGATGAATCAGCCAAATTATTCAAAGCAGTTGTGAAAATAGGCTTTGTTTTGCTCAACAATTCTGTTTTAGACGAAAAGCCAATCGCCGCCAATACGTGCTCATCCTGATCTAACGCAGGGAAAGAAGCATCTGACTGAAATTCGATTGAAAATGGGGAATGGTTCATGAATGAATATGCGTTGAGTAAAATCTGGTGACGGCTACATTGGAGATTAAAGCGTATTTATACCACAGAGTAATCTTACTTGCTGATTTCTTCTATTGCTTTTGTTTTATTAGCTTCATGTTTTTTAAATCCGTCCACCCCTTCGGTCATTAAAGCAGAAACCGTTTCTGCAATAAGATAAATTTTATCACTTTTTAATACGTAGCGATTGTTTGAAACAGGGTTCATCTTGCCCAATACTAATTTTACACCGTTAAAACTAATACTAAGATTGTCTTGATCCAATCCAAAGCTTGCCAAGTCTTTGCCTGCGCTATCATAACTACTAGTAACGGAATCAGTCAGCAAGGTAAACAGTAATCCTACTTTATCTTTATCTGCAAGTGCTTGTATCGGCTGGGTGATCATCCATTGCTGCTTGTCATCTTTTGATAGGTTCTCAAGATGAATTTCAGGCTTATCCTTAACGTTAATCACAATCTTGGTAACATCATCACCCATGGATTGGTCAAAAAGTGTTTCGGCAAGCTCACCTTTTTTGGGTTGTTGTGTTAATACAAACCACAACAAAGCGCCTACAACCATAAATAAAAATAGGTTGATTACTAGGCGTTTTTTGTTGGCTGTCATTTTTTGCTTGCTCTACTTTTCAACCGTTGTTGCAACTTGGTTCTTCGCTGGCACAGAGGCTTCAATCCCTTTTGTAAATTGCATTACATCTTTAGTGGGTGATGTACTCAAGGTAAAGGATAAATCAGGTACGACTCTGCCACTATCATTATAAACAGACACTTTATTGCCCACTTTTGTATAAACACAGCTTTTCATTTCGTGCTTATCCACAGGGCTTAAATATTTATATTGGCACG
>DQUJ01000081.1 GCA_015662325.1 Leucothrix mucor
AAATCATTATTGCTAATTGCTTCATAGTATTTACCCTATTATTTTATGGTGGAGATTATATTGTATATTATCAAAGGCGTTTAGAATATATTGAACTAGCACCTCGGAAGCCGTGCAATCCGATTAGTTTTGGTTCACAGTTGGTTATTTTGCCACACGGTTTATCTGAATATTTAAATGCTTTTGTTATAGCGGTTACAATAAGGGATGATTAAAATAACAACCATAATATTCATATCATCCTTTTTAATTGCCTGTAACGGTGTAAGTACAAAAATATCAAATCAAGATGATAATTCAGATCCGAGTTATCCTGAAAGCACAAAATCATTTTCTCAGGCAAAGCGTGAAGCAACCCAAATTTATATAAACCACCAAGAAGCTTTTTATTCAGGCTGTGACCTTACCGCCTGAATGAAGTATATGTAGAAATAAGCCCTCACCATCAAAGAGCTTATATGGTTTTTTCTTAGTTTTCGCGTTTCTAATTTTTACGTCTGATAAAGCCGTTGGGGTATGTCCTCAAAGTCGAAAAATAACATACCCCGAAACAGGCCCCAGAAATATAATGGATCTAAACAACTTTATTTGGACTACAAAAGACACTGCGAGACTATAGGGCGCAAAAGAAAGCCCGCTATGGGCGGGCTTAATGGATTTCCTAGAACTTCTAGGACTTTGTATTGGTGCCGACGGCCGGAGTCGAACCGGCACTGCTTGCGCAACACGCCCCTCAAGCGTGCGTGTCTACCAATTTCACCACGTCGGCTAGTTTATTCTGACCTATGAGGGTTGTTAATTATTTTCCATATTACGACAAACAATCAACAAATCAGAAATTTACTCAGGAACATCTGCTGGTTTAGCAGGGGCAGTTTCAATGGCTTTATCTGTTACTGTTGCTGGCACATCAGAGGGCGATGGTACTGCTACCGCGCTTGTTGCCGGCGCATCCATTACTGAATCACTAATTGTTTCTGGAACAACTGATGTATTTCCACCCGTATCTGGGTGAGCCGTCAACCATGCAAGAAACAATGAATTTGCAAAGAAGATTGCCGCTAGAATTGCAGTTGCACGACTTAGGAAATTTCCCGAGCCTTTAGAACCAAAGACTGTTCCTGCCGCACCACCACCAAAAGCTGCGCCTGCATCTGCGCCTTTACCATGCTGTATCAGCACAAGCCCAATGATACTTAATGCAACCAGTATCTGTACTATTAATAAAACGTTATATAACATTTGTTTTTACCTAATTATTTTCTATTTAGCCTGCACGACAAATCGCTAGGAAGTCTTCAGCTTTTAACGAAGCTCCACCAATCAATCCACCATCAATGTCTTCCATTGCGAATAGCTCGTCTGCGTTTCCGCCGTTTACGCTACCGCCGTATAAAATTCGTACTTTTTCTGCAACGCCTGCATCACGTTTTGCTATTTTTGAACGTATAAATGTATGTACGTCTTGTGCTTGCTGAGGTGATGCTGTTTTACCTGTACCGATTGCCCAAACTGGCTCATAAGCAATCACGGCATCACCCAATGCTGCGATACCTTCTAAAGCGATTACTGCGTCTAACTGGCGTGATACCACTTCTTCGGTAACACCACTTTCGCGTTCTTCTAGTGACTCGCCGACACAAAGAATAGGCGTTAAACCATGCTTTCTTGCGGCTGCAAATTTATTCGCTGTATCAGCGTCTTTTTCACCAAACAGGGTGCGTCGTTCGGAGTGACCTACAATCGCATACTGACAGTTAAAGTCTTTAAGCATTTCGCCTGAAATCTCACCTGTAAATGCGCCCGAATCATTTTCAGAAATGCTTTCTGAACCATAACCGATGCTTGTTCCTGAGAGAATTTCTTCAACGAGCGGGATGTAAATATAAGGCGCACAGACGACGACATCTGCCTTTGCTTCTGACATACCTGCTTGAATACCACTTAATAATTCCTTAATACTTTCTTTTGAGCCATTAAGTTTCCAGTTTCCTGCTACTAACGTCTTACGCATGATAGATTTCCCCGTCGTTTACGAATCGCGGAAGGTTAACCCTAGAACGCCCATAAATCAAATGATTTATGGGCGTTTATGACGTTATTAGCAGTTTTATAAACTTATTTTTGAATATTCTGATTTAAGTAAGCTTGACTAAAAGTAAATTAAGAACGCGCGACTTTTTCTACAACATCCGCAATTGCCTGCGCATGGACTGATGTATCCTTCTCATTTTCTGCTTCAACCATAACTCTTATCAATGGTTCTGTTCCAGAAGCTCTTAACAATACTCGTCCGCTACCATTCATTTGTGTTTCGGCATCTTTTACAGCGGCTTGAATGGTTTTATTATCTAACGCCACCTTATTTTTGATGCGTACATTAATCAGTTTTTGCGGGTATTTTTGCATCACTTGTTTTAATTCATGCAAGTTTTTACCACTGGCGATAATCGCATGCAACACTTGTAAAGCAGCAATTGTGCCATCCCCTGTTGCAATACGATCACGCACGATAATATGACCTGATGATTCTCCACCTAATATGCCACCTGTTTTACGCATAATATCCATGACATAACGATCCCCCACATCGGCACGATGAAAATTAAGCCCCATACCTGTCATCGCTTTTTCAAGCCCAAGGTTGCTCATTAACGTACCAACAACATCATCACCTAATGTGCCTTCTTTTAATCTATGTGCTGCGATAATAGCTAATACTTCATCACCATCGACTACTTCACCTTTATGATCGACCATCATCAAACGATCACCGTCGCCATCCAATGCAATACCCAAATCTGCACGATATTCTGAAACACTTTTTTGCAATAAGGCTAACGAAGTTGCCCCACAGTTTTCATTGATATTAATGCCATTGGGCTCAGCCGCAATTTTTACAACATCTGCACCCAGCTCTGAAAATACATCGGGGCTAACATGGTAGGTTGCGCCATTGGCACAATCGACGACAATACGCAGACCATCTAAAGTGATTTCTGTTGGAATGGCGCGTTTACAAAATTCAATATAACGCCCCGCTGCATCTTCTACACGCTCTACTTTACCAAGCTTTTCAGAGCTAACTGTTTCTAATTCTTTATCTAGGTATTTTTCTATTTCTATTTCTGTTTCATCCGTTAACTTGGTGCCGTTACTGGAAAAGAACTTAACACCATTATCTTGAAATGGGTTGTGTGACGCGCTAATAACAATACCCGCAGAAGCACGAAAGGTACGTGTTAAATAAGCAACTGCTGGTGTTGGCATAGGCCCTAACAAACGAATATTAACACCTGCCGCAACTAAACCAGCTTCAAGTGCTGATTCCAGCATATAACCCGAAATTCGAGTATCTTTACCAATAACAACCAATGGGTTATTTTGTGCCGCAAGCACTTTGCCAGCCGCCCAACCTAGTTTTAATACAAAATCTGGCGTTAAAGGTGCTTTGCCGATCTCTCCACGAATGCCGTCTGTACCGAAATATTTTCTGCTCATAAGTTTATTATTGTAGCTACTGTTAATTGATTAGTTTTTAGAGACCTTTGCACGAGAGTATGGCTAGGGTTAAAAATAACGTAATTTTTCTGTTTTTCTTAAAAATGAGGGTAATAGTAGGGCTATTGACCGATTGTTTATGGAAATCAGGGAGAGTTTAAGCATCTGTAATCCGTAATATCTCTTGTGCAAAGGCTCTTTTAATCACAATCATATCATTTTAAAACTGACGTTTAACTGAACACAAATCAATGAACAATAAAAAGGACACTTAAAGCGTCCTTTTTATTGTTCATTGATATATTCACGTATCTAAATTAGTGAGAACTTGCTGGCCCGCCTACTTTAGTGTCTGAGCCTTTATCTTTATCCGATGGCTCTGCTTTAACCGCAGAGCCACCATCATCACCATCAAAATTTGAGGTATCATCATCCGACCAACCTTCTGGCGGCTGCGGGGTTTCACCTTTCATTAGTGCCTCAATCTGCGTTTGATCTATCGTTTCATATTTCATCAATGCTTTGGTCATTGCATGAAGTATACTTATTTTTTCTTTAAGAATTTTTTCTGCTCGATCGTAGTTTTCTTCAATAATCTTACGTACTTCATCATCAATTTCATGTGCGGTATCATCCGACACATGTTTAGTTTGTGTAACAGAACGACCTAAAAACACCTCACCCTCTTCTTCACTGTACGATAATGGCCCGAGCTTCTCTGATAACCCCCATTTGGTTACCATATTACGTGCGATACTGGTTGCACGTTCAATATCGTTAGATGCGCCTGTTGTCACACCACCTTTACCCAAGATCATTTCTTCGGCAATTCGGCCACCAAACAAAGTAGAAATTTGGCTTTCTAAGTTTTGTTTACTGGCGCTGTATTTGTCTTCTTCTGGCAAAAACATGGTGACACCCAACGCGCGCCCGCGTGGAATAATGGTTACTTTATAAACAGGATCATGATCAGGAACCGTTAAACCAACAATCGCATGCCCTGCCTCATGATATGCGGTGTTCTCTTTTTCTTTCTCGTTCATCACCATGGATTTACGCTCTGCACCCATCATGATTTTATCTTTAGCCTGTTCAAACTCTTCCATACTAACAGTACGTTTGTTTGCTCTTGCCGCAAATAAAGCAGCCTCGTTTATAAGGTTGGCTAAATCCGCACCTGAGAAACCTGGTGTGCCACGAGCAAGAATACCTGCCTTTACATCATCACCTAATGGCACTTTACGCATATGTACTTTTAAGATTTGCTCACGTCCGCGAACATCTGGCAATGGCACAACCACTTGACGATCAAAACGACCAGGGCGTAATAAAGCAGCATCCAATACGTCTGGACGGTTAGTTGCGGCAATCACGATAACGCCTTCATTGCCTTCGAAACCATCCATTTCAACCAACAGCTGGTTTAAGGTTTGTTCGCGCTCATCATTACCGCCGCCCATGCCTGCACCACGTTGGCGACCGACCGCATCAATTTCGTCGATAAATATAATACAAGGCGCGTGTTTTTTGGCCTGTTCGAACATATCACGTACACGTGATGCGCCGACACCGACAAACATTTCAACAAAGTCCGAACCCGAAATACTAAAGAAAGGCACTTTCGCTTCGCCAGCAATCGCTTTTGCAAGCAAGGTTTTACCCGTACCAGGAGAACCAGTTAATAAAACACCGCGTGGGATTTTACCGCCAAGTTTCTGAAACTTACCTGGCTCGCGCAAAAACTCTACAATTTCAAATACTTCTTCTTTGGCTTCTTCACAACCTGCCACGTCGTTAAAGGTTCCTTTGACCTGATCTTCAGTCATCATGCGGGCTTTACTTTTGCCGAATGACATTGGGCCACCTTTGCCGCCACCGCCTTGCATCTGGCGCATGATGTAAATCCATAAACCGATAATTAATAAAAATGGAATAGTATTAACCAAAATATCAACTAAAACAGAGCGACCTTCTGGCTCTTTTACTTTAATCGCAACATCGTGGCTTAATAAATCATCCACCATTTTAGGATCATTGTAAGGTGCGTAGGTCTGGAATTTTTCATTTGATGAAGTCGTACCCGTAATTACCTGCCCGCTGATTTCAACGTCTTTTACGCCGTTAGCGCCAACCTTTTTAATAAAGTCTGAATATGCCATGCCGCGAGATTGCTGTTCAGGCATTTGATATTTGCTGAATACAGCCACTAATACGAGGGCAATAACCACCCACATCACTATATTTTTATTTAAATCGTTCAAGAACTTACCCTCTTTAGAACTTTTAGATGTACGTTAATAACGTGCCTAACATAACCACCAATAGCGCATTATATCACGCAATGGGCAGGTCTAAATTATTAATTATCAATAAACCCCTGCGCTACAACGTAAACTTCTCTGCTGCGCGCGCGGGATGCTTTTGGCTTTCGGATTTTAACCTGCTTAAAACTACTTTTCACGTCTTTCACAAAGGCATCAGAACCATCGCCTTGAAACAATTTTACAACAAAAGAACCGTTTTTCTTTAATATCTGACGTGCCATATCCAGCGAAAGTTCACACAAATAAACTGATTTTGGCTGATCTATCGTCTCTACCCCCGTTATATTGGGTGCCATATCAGAAATTATAACATCTGCACGGGTATTTTTTTCATCTTTATACAATACGTCTAAAATATCATTTAGGACGCTTTCTTCAGTAAAATCACCCTGAATAAATTCCACAAACGGCAAAGGATCAAGCGGCAAAATATCACTGGCTACTACCCGCCCATTCTTACCCACAAGCTCGACAGCATACTGGCTCCAGCCTCCAGGGGCGGCACCTAAGTCGACGACCTGCATATTTGGCTTGATAAGCTTATCTTTTTGCTGAATTTCTTTAAGCTTGTACACCGCTCTTGAACGGTAGCCTTCTTTTTGCGAACGCTTTACGTATTCATCATCAAAATGTTCTTTTAACCAGCCCTCGCTACTTTTACTTCTCGCCATTGTCTCCCGATCTCTTTACAATTAACGTTATGGATAAATCACAGATAAAACAGCTTAAAGCATTAGCCCACAAACTCAAGCCTATTGTGACCGTTGGACAACACGGCATGAAAGAAACGATTGACGATGAATTAGAACTCGCGCTCGACTTCCATCAACTGATTAAATTTAAAATAAACGTGGGCGACCGCGACGCAAGA
>DQUJ01000193.1 GCA_015662325.1 Leucothrix mucor
AAAAATAGGAAGGGCTACATGAATACAGATAGCATAAACAAAATTGATTTAATGTGATATTTAGCACTATTTATGTTTTCAATATTATGTACAATTCTCGTGCTCAAATTTTGAGATTATTTATAATATGAGGGAGTCATATATGAAAAAGTTAATATTACGCAGCTTTCTAATAACCATTTTTATGGTTTTTATTGTAGCGTGTGGCGGTGGTTCAGACGATACAACTGCACCTGTGATTACCATAACAAATGGTGATTCAATTTCAGTTAACCAAAATTCAAATTATGTTGATGCGGGTGCTACAGCCACTGATGATGTTGATGGCGTTGTCACTGCAAGCCCTAGCGGTGCGGTTAATACGGCAATACCTGGCACTTACACCATTACTTATACAGCAACGGATGCTGCGGGTAATACAGCAACAAAAGTAAGGACAGTGACCGTTGTCGCTATTACTGATAATCGACCTGCAGTCATAGGTCATATTCGTAATTATACGACGGGTTTAGGTGTAGCAGGGGTTAGTGTTTCAATTGGTTCAGGTGCGCCCGTTGTCAGTCAAGCCAATGGTTCATATCTTGTTTATGTTAATAACCCTGGAGCCAGAGTTGTCGTTAATGCCAGTGGAAATGGCTATTCAGCAACCAGTAAAATTGTATCTGTGAGCGCTACGGCTGGTTCAAGAACGTCTTTAGATATTGATATTCTTCCTGTTGCTTATAGCAATGATAATATTGATCCTACTCAAAACTTTAGTATGAGTGTCACAGGAACGCCTGCCAGAGTAGAAATTGATGCTGGTTCATTGGTTAAAGCTGATGGCTCCCTTCCTGTAGGACGAATAACAGGAAGCCTGACTCCAATTGATCCCGCTCTAGATATTAGTTTAATGCCAGGTGAGATGAAGGATAGCAATGGTGAGCTAATTGCCAGCTACGGAGCGATGACCATTGATTTTATGGATAATGCGGGTAATAGATTAAATCTAGCCACTGGTCAAACATCTAGAATCAGAATACCTGTTTCAAACAAAGGTGGGTCTATACCGCAAACTATTCCACTTTATTATTATGATGAAGTACAGGGTTATTGGGTTGCAGAAGGCACAGCAACGCTTGCGGCTGATCAGACATACTATGAAGGTTCTGTCGGGCATTTCTCGACGTGGAATGCAGATTATCTTTATCAGTTTATTACGATTCATGGATGTGTACAGAACAAGAACACAACAAGAGTACCGAATGCACTGATTAATATGGAGGGTTTCAATTATAACGGTGCAACGTCTGTAAGTGCCGATGCCAATGGTAACTTCAGTATATCAGCGATGAAAGGTGGTGTATCACTGGTAGTAGCGTCAACTTCAACCAAAGTCTCTAATACTGTTAAAGTAGGGGTTAATGAGTCTACACAAACAGATGTGACTTTAGCCGATTGTTTAATTGTTGGCGAAGTTCCATTAAGTGTGCGTTTAAGCTGGGGATTAAATCCAGATGATTTGGATACCCATGTTATTGGACCCAATGATTACCATATCTACTTTGTTAACAAGGGTAGTTTAGCATCAGCACCGTTTGCTCAGCTTGATGTAGATGATATCAGTAGTTACGGGCCTGAGATATTTACTGCCCTTAGCTTCC
>DQUJ01000167.1 GCA_015662325.1 Leucothrix mucor
AAAGGTTACAACTTAAATGATTCTTTGGTGTTTGCCAAAGCAATGATAAGCCGTGGTATTCGTGAAGCGCTTAAAGTGGAGGGTCAGCACCAATTTCAATTTTCATCTTTCGAAAACCATCCCTTTAGTTTACAAGATTTACCTACATTGGTGCACAGTTCCGACGATGTTAATCTGGCCTTTAATTTCCCAGATTGTGGTGGAAACCGCTTAGGTATCTACCCCGTTGTGGATTCGCTGGAATGGATTAAAAAGCTCGTTCCCTTGGGGATTGAAACGATTCAATTACGCATTAAAGATAAACACCCAGAAGAAGTTGAGGAAGATATACTTTCTGCAATAAATTTCTGTAAGGATTACAACGCACGATTATTCATTAATGATTACTGGCAATTAGCAGTTAAACATCAGGCATACGGGATTCATTTGGGGCAGGAAGATTTAACTAATTTAACGAATGATGATTTAAAAGCAATTCAAAATGCAGGTTGTCGCTTAGGTGTTTCAACGCACAGTTATGCTGAGGTTGCACGGGCGCATCATATAAAACCAAGCTATCTTGCGCTTGGCCCTATCTTTGCAACCACCAGTAAAGACATGCCGTGGATTCCTCAGGGAGTGGAAGCGGTGCAAAGCTGGGTGGAACTCTTGGGTGATGATTATCCTTTAGTGGCTATTGGTGGTATTAATCTTGAGCGGGCAAGCCAACTTAAACAAGCTGGAGTGGGTTCAGTTGCGATGATTTCAGCAATTACGCATGTTGATGATTATGCTAAAGCGACGGATGAGTTGGTATCCCTTTGGAGTGAAAACAGTTAATAACTCACTAATGAGTAATTATTGCTATTAATAACCTTAGTGTTTCAACTCTGAGTCAAATAATAACTAAATGTCTCTCAACAACTCATTAATACCCGTTTTACTTAACGTTTTTTCAGAGTTTCGACATTGCGCGGTGTGATTTCAGCGCGTCGTTCGTAAGCCTCATTGATAATGGTTTGTAAGTCAGTCATAAGAACCTAAATATCCCAGTAACTAATGGTTAACTTTTAGGATGCGTAATAAACTTTAAGATAAACACTAACAATAAAGCGCCGCCGAAGGTTGCCGCTGCGGTTTTGATTAATGATTCTAAAGAGCTATCCAGCGTTGCAGCCATAAAATAACCCGCTATAACACCGCCAGTAATACCGAAGATCATATTGCCGATAATGCCAAAGGGGGATTTTCTAGCAAAAATAAGTTTTGCGATTAATCCTGAAATAGCACCTACGCCAGCCATTGCTGCCCATACCCAAAGTTCCATGTTACATCCTATTATTGAAAACAAGAACCCAATATACTGTAATTGAGAATATCTGCAATCAGAGCAGAGTGCTTAAAAATTAATAAATATTGTTACCGTTTTTGAAAAGAGCGGTATACTCCGTCACAATTAACAAATAAACATTCAGGTAGATAATAAAATGACAATCAAACGCATCGGGCACCGTTACATCGACGTAAAATCAGGCAACACTATTGATACATGGTTTCCGCGTAGCAATACAAAAATTGCCCGCAGTTGTTTGGCGCAAAAAGTGGGCTTGATCAAAAGTGACTTTGTTGAAGTTGTGATTGATTCTATCGACGATGCGCCAAAATCTGTCGAAGATGCGTATTTACGCCTGCATTTACTATCTGAATGTGAAGTAATGCCCAATGAGATTAATCTTGATGGTGTGTTTGGCTTATTAGCCAATGTTGCATGGACATCAGCAGGCCCTGTGTTACCAACAGAAGTAGATGCATTACGCGGTTTGATTGCAGATCAAGATCATCAGCTTAATGTAACCTCTATTGATAAATTCCCAAGAATGACGGATTACGTGACTCCTGAAGGCGTACGCATTGGCAATGCGGATCGTGTTCGTTTGGGTGCTCATTTAGCTTCTGGAACAACCGTAATGCACGAAGGTTTTTGTAACTTTAATGCAGGTACACTCGGTTCATCGATGGTTGAAGGTCGTATTAGTGCAGGCGTTGTGGTCGGTGATGGTTCGGATATTGGCGGCGGTGCTTCTATTATGGGTACGTTATCAGGTGGCGGCACACAGGTCATCTCAATGGGTAAAAAGAACCTACTGGGCGCAAATGCAGGGCTTGGCATTTCTTTAGGTGATAACTGTATTATTGAATCTGGCTTGTATGTAACGGCAGGTACAAAAATAAAAATGCCGGATGGTTCTATTGTTTCGGCACGCGAGCTTTCGGGTCAATCGGGCTTATTGTTTAGACGACATAGCCAAACAGGTGCAGTGGAAGCAATTATGACCGATGGTGCATTGTGGGGTGGGTTGAATACCGCGTTACATTCTAACGACTAATTAATCTTCGAACTGTTTATTGTTTTCTATGTGTTTTAGTCTGAGTAGTTTAGTGAACGGCGCTTTTTTTATATAGCGACAACTCAATTATATGCCTGCATTATTTGACTCTGTGGATTATATTTTTATTTTTAATAAAGCGCTCAATTCTATTCGCCGCTTCAATACATTCATCCAAGGTCGCTACTAACGCCATTCTGATTCGGTTCTTTCCGGGATTAACGCCATCAACTTCACGCGCTAAATAGCTCCCCGGCACAACGTTGATATGCTCTTGTGCAAATATCTCACGGGTAAAGGCTTCATCATCCATACCCCGTTTTTCATCAAGGCCCGCCCATAGATAAAAACTGGCTTCGGGTTTTTGCACATTCATTACGGGGGATAAAATCTCTAACACCGCATCAAATTTAAGTCGATATTGATCTCGGTTTTCTAGTACATGTTTTTCATCATTCCAAGCGGCAATACTAGCGGCTTGAACAGGGGGCGACATCGCACAACCGTGATAAGTACGGTACAACAAAAACTGTTTTAAAATATCCGCATCACCCGCCACAAAACCCGAACGCAACCCCGGTGCATTGGAGCGTTTAGATAAACTATGAAACACCACACAGCGTTTAAAATCGGTATTGCCCGTTTTAGCGGCAACTTCTAATAAGCCCACGGGTGGCTTGCTTTCATCAAAATATATTTCGGAATAGCACTCATCGCTGGCAATAATAAAATTATGTTTATCAGCTAATGTAAGCAGCTGTTTAATTTGTGATTCGCTAATTACTGCGCCTGTTGGATTCCCAGGACTACATAAATAAACCAATTGGCAATCATTCCAAGTATCAACACTCACTGCATTAAAATCAGGCACAAATCCAGTCGCCTCTGTACACGGTAAAAACACAGGTTCTGCACCTGCTAAAAATGCCGCACCTTCGTATATTTGAT
>DQUJ01000211.1 GCA_015662325.1 Leucothrix mucor
CCCGCTGGGTTTGTGAGTAAGTTGAATAAATTGATGTTAAAGATGTCTTAGTTTTTCTCTTTATTGAGCTTGATTATTAAAGACGCATTTTGCGTCTTTTTTATGTATGATGAAAAAAAATCATACTGGATCATTAAATGAAAGCTGGAACAATTATAGGATTTACTTTTTTAGCCTTACTGGTTTTATTAATGGGTAAGTGTTCGGTAGGTATGTATCAAGGATTCAAAGATTTCCCTGAATATGCAAAAAAAGAAGTGCTTCATGTTAAATATAAAGACCTGCTGAAATCCATTGATAAAGCAGTGGAAACAAGTGATTCATACTTTAGCTTTGTTGCGAATGTAGAAAAAATAGAAAAGCCCAATGATTTGATTTATTTTGCGCTTAATAAAAATGAAACTAAAAAAGGCATGACAACAACTGATTTGGTTGAGATTGTTAATAAACTAAAGAAATCTAACTCGACCAGCACCAGTAAAGTACTTA
Source organism: Leucothrix mucor (assembly GCA_015662325.1). The sequence continues at coordinate 490 of DQUJ01000211.1, forward strand.
TTAATGGAACGGGTTATGGGCAGTTTAATGGACAGAATACGGTCATTATAGAATATGCGATCAATAAGCATGATGTAAAAGATTGTGTGATGTATTTTAAAGATTCTAATCCGCGACCTACAAAGGATTAACTAAGACTCAAAGTCATTTTAGAAAATGATGCGCTAAACACACCCTGCGCGTATAATTGCACCATGCAGATCACATCCCCTGATTTATTCTCCTACCGCAAATTCTGGCCACACAAGTTTGGCACTGCGCCCGTGTTGCCGATGTCGCGGGATGAGATGGATGATTTAGGTTGGGATTCTTGCGATATTATTATCGTTACGGGTGATGCTTATGTTGATCACCCTAGCTTTGGTATGGCAATTATCGGGCGTTTATTGGAATCTCAAGGGTTTCGTGTAGGGATTATTTCGCAACCGGATTGGCGTTCGACGGATGATTTTTGCGCACTAGGTAAACCTAATTTATTTTACGGTATCGCGGCGGGCAATATGGATTCTATGGTGAATCATTACACCGCAGACCGTAAGCCGCGTTCGGATGATGCTTATACCGCAGGCGCAAAAGCGGGTAAACGGCCTAATCGTGCTACCGTGGTTTATGCTCAACGTGCGCGCGAAGCGTACAAAGGCGTGCCGATTATTATTGGCGGGATAGAAGCGAGTTTACGCCGTATTGCGCAATACGATTATTGGACAGAAAAAGTCCGCCGTTCCATTTTGCCTGATTCGAAAGCCGATATGATTTTGTTTGGTAATGCCGAACGTGCCATTGTCGAAGTCGCGCATCGTTTGGCCAATGGCGAACAGATCAAGGAAATCACCGATATTCGTGGTACGGGTTTCATGCGACAAGGAATCCCCGAAGGCTGGACACTGATTGATTCAACCGATTTAGACGAGGTTGGTTCGATTGAACACCCCGATGCAAATCCTTATACCGATACCACGCAGAGTGATAAATGCGAGAAAAATAGTGATTCAGCTAAATCTAAAACAAATGCACAAACCGATCAGCAAATTGAAGATAGATTAAATAGCAGTGCCGCTCAGGTGATAACCTTTCACGATCGCCCTAAAAAACTAGACCGCACGATGACAGTGGTTCGTTTGCCATCGCACAATCAGGTGGTAGAAAGTAAAGTTTTATATGCTCATGCTTCTCGTGTTTTTCATCTCGAAACCAATCCCGGCAACGCGCGTGCATTAGTGCAAATGCACGGTAAACGTGATGTATGGCTAAACCCACCACCACAACCTTTGAGCGCACCAGAATTTGATCGTTTGTTTGAAATGCCTTACACGCGTAGGCCTCATCCATCCTACGGTGATTTAAAAATCCCTGCTTACGATATGATTCGTTTTTCGATCAATATTATGCGTGGTTGTTTCGGTGGTTGTACTTTTTGTTCGATTACCGAACACGAAGGGCGCATTATTCAAAGCAGGTCAGAAGATTCAGTTATTAGGGAGATCGAAGCTATTCGAGACAATGTGCCTGGTTTTACGGGCAATATCTCCGATCTTGGTGGGCCGACGGCGAATATGTATCGACTATCTTGTAAAAGTAATAAGATCGAAGAGTCGTGTCGTCGTTTATCCTGTGTGTATCCCGGGATTTGTGAAAACTTAAATACAGATCATAAACCGTTAACAAAATTATACCGCCGCGCACGAGAAGTGGAGGGCGTAAAGCGTATCTTTATTGCCTCTGGTTTGCGTTACGACTTGGCGGTAACGGATCCAGAATACGTTAAAGAGTTAGTTACCTATCATGTTGGCGGGCGTTTAAAAATTGCACCCGAACATACCCAAAAAAATACCTTATCAAAAATGATGAAACCGGGAATAGGGAGCTATTACCGTTTTAAAGAACTGTTTGAAAAATATTCGAAAGAAGCGGGAAAAGAACAATATTTAATCCCGTACTTTATCTCATCACATCCCGGAACGACGGATGAAGATATGCTTCATCTTTCCCTATGGTTGAAAGAAAATAAATTTAAGCCAGATCAAGTACAAGGCTTTATACCGACCCCCATGGCATTGGCGTCGGCGATGTATCACAGTGAAATTAATCCGCTGAAAAAAGTCGGAGAGAAATCGGAACATATTGATTCGGCACGTACCGCTAAAACACGCCGATTACACAAAGCATTTTTGCGCTATCACGATCCTGATAATTGGCAGATGATACGTGCGGCACTGAAACGTATGGGGCGTGAAGATTTAATTGGTAATGGTAAAGAGCATTTAATACCTGAATTTACCGCGAGATTAGAAAAAGGAGGTAGAGGTAAATCATCTGGAAATGATTTTCATCATCGCATTAAGGCTAAGCCGAACTCGAAGTTTAAATCAAAATCAAAAACTAGAGGAGGCACAAGAAATACCTCTAAAGGGAAGTCTAATGTTAACCCTAAGAATCGATCGGCTGTGAAATCAAGGGGTAACTCATCAGCTAATTCAAAACAAAAGAAGAAGAATCAGCAAACACGTCACACCAGAAAAGGAAGGTAATAGAGCTATTATTATGGCAGATTTATTCTCTGTTACCGCACCACTGACCTTGCTTTCGCCTGTTGGATAAGAAACTTTACTGGCAGAAATTTATAAACATCCCAAGGGTTTACTTTATTTTGAGCCCTATTGGCATGAGAAAAAAGGAGATTAAAATGGAGTATGATCCATACCGCGGAAGATCTTATTTCTATTCATCATGCGAAGAATTTGTTAGAAACAGCGGGCTTAGAATCAGTTATTAAGAACCATAGTCTAAGTAGTTTAACGGGAGAAATTCCAATACAAGAATGCTGGGCACAGCTATGGCTAGTGGATGAATCGAAAATGGAATTAGCGCAGAAGATTATTGCTGAAATTAAAGCTCCAGAAGTAAAGGGTGAAACGTGGGTTTGCGAAAACTGCGGGGAAAAACATTCATTACAATTCAGCGATTATTGGAATTGTAACGGAGAAGGGCAGAAGGCATATTAAATTATGAAAAAGAACGAATATCATATTCCAGTAACGGCTAATAAGCTGACAACCATCGATGTTTTGGCAGAAGCCACTGAACTTTCTCGCCAAAAAATCAAACAGGCGATGCAAAAAGGTTGTGTCTGGTTAGAAAAAGGGAACAATAAGGATAAGGAGCAGCAGAAAACTAATCAACATATCCAACGTTTAAGACGCGCCAAAAAGCCGTTATCAGAAGGGGATACTGTACATTTTTATTATGATGAAAAGGTACTGGAAACCGAGCCACCCGAAGCCAAGCTAGTTTATGACGAAGGTAATTACAGTATTTGGAATAAGCCTTCAGGGATGTTATCGCAGGGTTCTAAATGGGGCGATCACTGCACGATTTATCGTTGGGCAGAAAAACAACTTAAACCCGAACGTACCGCGTTTATTGTGCATCGTTTAGATCGCGCCGCCAGTGGTTTGATTATTATCGCGCATAAAAAACAAATTGCCGTACAGTTTTCAAAAATGTTTCAACAGCGTGAGGTTGATAAATATTATCACGCTACGGTGAAAGGTGACTTTTCAAAGTTACTCAAAGATGATGAGAAAATTAAAACCATTTCTACGGAATTAGATGCTAAAAAAGCAGTGAGTCATGTAATGTTTCTAGAGTATGATGCGACAGCGGATGAGTCGTTGCTTGAAGTTCAGATAGAAACAGGTCGAAAACATCAGATTCGAAAGCACTTATCGGGTATTGGTTTTGCCGTGGTAGGTGATCGTTTGTACGGTGAAAATGACAATGCTAAAGAAACACAGAAAGATTTACAGTTATCTGCTGTTAGGTTGAAGTTTTGTTGCCCTGTTAGTGGTAAAGATCGACGCTTCAAATTATCGTTGTAAGTCAATCTTGCCCCCTCCACTTAGCAAGGGGAGGGGATTATGGCGAGTTATTCATAAATCCCATGTTCACGCGTAGATTGGAATTCAATATCAGGCCAGCGTTCAATCGCCATTTGTAAATTGACTCGTGTCGGCGCGATATAAACCAGCTCGCCTGCATGATCTAATGATAGATTATTTTCTGCCTTCTTCTTAAACTCGTCCATCATTTTTTCATCATCACAGTTTATCCAACGCGCGGTTTGTACATTGACCGCTTCAAACTGACAATCCACCTTGTATTCATCTTTTAAGCGTTGTGCGACCACTTCAAACTGCAATACTCCGACTGCGCCTAAAATTAAATCGTTGTTAATGAAAGGCTTATACAACTGGGTTGCGCCTTCTTCACATAGCTGGTTTAAGCCTTTTTGTAGCTGCTTCATTTTAAGCGGGTCTTTTAACTGCGCACGACGGAATAGTTCAGGTGCAAAGTTAGGAATTCCTGTGAAATACAACTCTTCACCTTGAGTAAACGTATCGCCAATACGAATCGTACCGTGGTTATGAATACCAATAATATCGCCAGGGTAGGCAGTATCAACATGGCCACGGTCAGCCGCTAGAAAGGTGAGCGCATCGGGTATCTTAATGTCTTTTTTCAGGCGTACGTGATTGAGCTTCATGCCCTTTGCAAAACTGCCCGAACAGATGCGCATAAACGCAACTCTGTCACGGTGTTGAGGGTCCATATTAGCTTGAATCTTAAAAATAAAACCCGTGAATTTTTCTTCTTCCGGG
>DQUJ01000187.1 GCA_015662325.1 Leucothrix mucor
ACTTGTTATTAAACAAGTTTATTAATTGCAGTCCTCCTGTTTATTTTTCACTCTTAAGGGTTAAACTTACGCATACTTATAGCTAACAGCCACTTTAGCCTCCTCTCCCTAGCAGGCGCTGTATTGAACGTAGCCGAAATGGAGAGAGCAAATGATCAATCCTCCCCCTGCTAAGTGGAGGGAGTTAAAACACCTTACGTCCCCATTCTCTTAGAAAATGCCACCAACATACCCCGCAAAATATTCATCTCGCTACGACTAATCTGCAATCGCCCGTACAAACGACGCAAGCGCGACATCAACAAACGCGGTTCTTTCGGGTCAAGAAACTCTGTTTCAATCATCAGCTTTTCTAAATGATCGTAATAACCCTGCATATCTTTACTGGTGACAATCTCTTCGCCCTGCTCCTCTTCCACATCTGCTTCATTTGCCATACTTTTATTTACAGTGCTTTTATTTCCAACGTTTTCTGCCAACACGCTTACTCTGCATTCATACGCCAATATCTGCACTGCCGATGCCACATTTAACGAGCTGTAATCAGGGTTTGTTGGGATATGCACTAGATGATGGCAAAAGCTCAACTCCTCATTCGTCAAACCCGTGCGTTCTCGCCCAAACACCAGCGCTACTTTTGCCTTTTTATTATTAGTGATTTCTTCTGCGACTACTTCTCCACATTTGCGTGGTTCAAACACACTCCAACTTAAACTGCGCATCGAACGCGCACTGGTGCCGATCACTAGCTGACAATCAGCAATTGCATCGGGTAACGATTCAACCACCGTCGCTTTTTGCAATAAATCTTCCGCGCTAGAAGCCATTGTTTTGGCTTGTACGTCTGGAAAAGACTTAGGATTGACCAAACACAAGTCATTTAAACCCATGGTTTTCATTGCACGCGCGGCCGAACCGATATTGCCGGGATGCGATGTATGCACCAAAACCAGCTTTATTTGATCAAGCATAATCTGCTTTAACATAGCGTCTTTTTTAAAATCATCCGATTTATTCATCATTTGTTCGTTATTCTCATATTAATACATCACAAGTCTGGTAAGATTCTGCGCACTCTTATTTTACAGCTTACAGCAAGAAACACACATGAATCCAATGCTCAATATGGCTATTAAAGCCGCCCGCGAAGCGGGAGACATTATCGCCCGAAGTGCCGATAGAATCGACCAATTACAAATCGAAAATAAAGATAAAAATGATTTTGTAACAGAAGTGGACCGTCTCGCAGAATCAACCATTATTGATTTACTGAAACAAGCCTACCCAAGCCATGCTTTTTTGGGCGAAGAAAGTGGCACTCATGAAGGCAAAGAAGAAGGCGGCATTTTATACGAATGGATTATTGATCCACTCGATGGCACTACCAACTTCCTTTACGGCATCCCGCATTATGCGGTTTCTATCGCACTCAAACGCAATGGAAAGTTGGATCAAGCGGTGATTTACGACCCGATTAAAGATGATCTTTTCTACGCATCTCGCGGTGCGGGTGCATTTTTAAATAAACGTCGCATCCGTGTTTCTAAACGTAATTCTATAGATGGCGCGCTTTTAACCACTGGTGTTCCGTATCGATCGGATCAAGAAAAACTGATTGACCCTTATTTCGAAACCATGAAAGCCTTACTACCTGATACCGCAGGCGTACGTCGCCCTGGTGCAGCATCATTAGATTTAGCTTACGTTGCAGCCGGACGTTATGATG
>DQUJ01000013.1 GCA_015662325.1 Leucothrix mucor
ATTTGTTTTTACCATAGAATGACTATGCAAAAAACAAATGCCTCGAACTTGGAAACTTGGCGTTGCCAGAATTTATGGGACTTGTTCAGAGGTTCCTTAAATAAGTATAAACACTTTAGGGTGACCCCATGAGTCTGGAAACGTGAATCTTATTTCAATGTTTTTGTAAGATGCGCAGAAAACTCATCCACGTTCATTTCACCCACAATGCGTGATAAAGCAATCTCTTTTCCATCTTTACCAAAGAATAAGATAGCAGGTGGCAGAGAAACACCTAATGCTGTCATCAGCTCGGTATCTGTTTTATCCATTTTAGTCACATCTGCTTGCAGTAATACGATGTTATCCATCTGTGCTTTTACTTTTGGTGCAGGAAAAATATAGCGTTCATATTTAATACAGTAGCCACACCAATCCGCATAAAAATCTAACATAACGGCTTTATTTTGTTGTTTGGCTAATCCGATTTCTTGTTTTAAATCAGCAATGCTTTTGATGCGTTTAAATTCAACATGTGCGTTGCTTTTAGTTGATTCAGCACCGTTATTGCTGGAAGCAGATGATAAACTCACACCGTAGAAAGGATCGGTAACAGTTTTACCACCGAGTTGACCGCCAATCATTACCAGTAATCCGTAGAAGACGAAGAATAGGCCTAGCCCTTTCCAGAATTTAAACCAACCGCTTTTCTCTTCGGTTGAGCTAAATGCGCCTAAGAACACACCACTCACAATCAATAACATTGCCCATAACATCATGGTTAATAAGGGTGAATACAAGTGCGGCATTCTTTCTAGAATAATTAAACTGACAGCTATTAAAATAACGCCAGCACCCGCTTTAACAGCAGACATCCAATTACCCGCTTTAGGCAATACTTTACCACCGCCAGCGCCGACGACTAACAGCGGTAACCCCATGCCTAGCCCCAATGCAAACAATGCGATAAAGCCATGAAGTATACTGGATGAAGCCGCCGCGTAAGTTAACATCGCGGCTAGGGCAGGCCCACCACAAGGCCCAATAATTAATGCAGATAAAGCGCCCATAATGGCAACACCGACAAAGGTGCCGCCTTTTTGTTGGTTGCTGATGCTGGATAATTTGTTTTGTAAACCCGCAGGTACTTGAATATCGTAAAAACCAAACATACTAAAGGCTAGCACGATAAACAGGAGTGCAAAGAAACTCAGTACCCAAGGGTTTTGGAAATAGGCTTGAATTCCCACGCCACTGGCAAAGGAGGCGGTGAGAGCGCCTACAATTCCGAAAGTAACGGCAAGGGCTAGTACATAAATAGCGGATAATAAAAAGCCTTTAAATGCAGATACTTCTTCACCTTGTCCAACAATGATACTGGATAAAATAGGGATCATCGGATACATACACGCGGTGAATGCGAGCACTAAGCCCGCGCCTAATGCGGCAAAGAAAATCAGCAAAATATTATTGCTGTTGAGCGCTTTATCTAACCATTCGTTACCCGTACTGAATTTTTCTTTTGGCTTATCAAAAGAGATTTCATCGTCTTGCGTGATAGCTGTAGTTGGATTACTGGTTGATGATGGCTTTACAGTATCGGCTATTGCCGTTGTGGGCGTAACAGTAGACGTAACTGCAGATTTTGCAGTACCAGTAAGCTTAATTGTTTGGCTTTTGTGTTGCGGTGGATAACAAATCCCGGTTAGCTTAGAGCAACCTTGGTAACTTGTTTTAACCGTAATACTTTTGTTATCAGAACCAATGCCAGTAACGGGTACTTTGACATCAAAATCTTTATAGTAAGTAACGATGTCGCCGAAATATTCATCGTGTTCTTTTTTGCCTTCGGGTAACACAGGTTTGCCTAGCGATACACCTTCGGAGGGCTCTATGCTGAACTTTATTTTATGCTGATAAAGGTAATGACCTGGGGTAATGTTCCAGTGTGCATTGAGTATGGTTTTACCGTTTGAATCATGCTGCGCGACAATATCCAATGCAAAGGCTTGATCGGGCGGTAACGGCGCATTTGCGCTACCAGACGTGCTGATACCTAATTCTTTTGCAAGGCTAAATGATTTTTTGGGTGAAATCTTTATAGGAGGGGGGGGCTTATTAACGGGAGCGTCTTTAGCAGCTGGAGCATTGGTAGCTAACGCGTTTTTATTGGCGTTGCTATCTGATGTACCTGTAGATAGTGTAGCCGAAGAAGAAGCGCTTAACTGTAAGGTTAACGTTTTCTTTTGCGGTGGATAACAAACCCCAATATCAGCACAGCCTTGTGATTTAGTGTTAAGTGTTAACTCTGTACTACTGCTGTTATAAACTATAGGTATTTCTATTGAAACCTTATGACGATAGGTTTCCACTTTACCAAACGCCGCATCATCCTTAATTTTTCCTTTGGGAAATACAGGTTCTCCTAATGTAATATCAGGATTATCACTCTTAAAAGAAAAACGTTTACGGTATAAATAATAACCCTCTGCAATGTCCCATGTCGCTTTGATACGATCCGGTGAAATCTGGGTGATCGAGCCTTTAAAAGCAGCATCTGGCTTAAGTAAATCATCTTGTCCAACCGCAAAGCTAGTATTTGAAAAGAAGAAGAGGAGAGCAAACAGGGTAAAAAAGGTGATTGTTTTTTTCATTTTATTTAAATCTTATTAGTAAATAATAATTGTAGGGTTGTTCAGAGCCCCTTTTTAAATACGTAACGTGTTCTTTTTTAGATGCTTTGATAAATACTATGCTATGTTTACGCCCTTTGTCGGAACAATAATGCATAACAGCTTATTTTCTTATACCATTGTTGTATATTGAAAAATGCTCATTTAGTGAGTCATAAATAAAAACAACAATAAGAATAACGATTATGAATATAACAGTCGCGCAACCTAAAGGGAAAATAATACTTCCTTTTATTACTATTTTCCTATTAATCTCATTAAGTCTTGCAGTCGCCGCTTGGCAAGTATTGGCATCAGGGAGCACGAATATTAGCTCTGATGTTCAAATGTATCTGCCGCTATTCCAAGCTGTTTTGATGATACTAGCGGTTGCCTTAGGCTTAACGTTTCACTCGGTGCGAACAGCCAGACTGAAAAGTTCGGATATTATGGGTTTAACACATGAAGGAGCTAGCGCATCATTTAAAAATACGGAGGCGGTTCTAGGAATCGCTGCTGGCGGGATCATTCGTATTAATTCTAAATATGAAATTGAATATATAAATGAAGTGGCGCTAAAATATTGTGGTTTCAAGAAACAAGAATCTGAAGGTAAATCTATTTACGATATTGTGAAACTGCAAAATACCAACGATAAAGACTCTTTAATAGGGATATTAGAAAACCAATTTAAAAAGAACTGCGAAGAAAGTGACTGGAAAGAATTAAAACTGCTAAATAATGCAGGCGAAATTCATCTATTAAAGATTAAGACCAGCCCAATTTATAATGATGTCACGGGGTTAGTGCGTGATCTTGTTATTATCATGCAAGATATAACCAGTGATCGCCAAGCAATGCAAAAATTATTTGAACAAGCGTCACGTGATTCTTTAACTGGTCTTATCAATCGACACAGCTTTCAAAATTACATGGAATTAGTGATTGCAGAAAATGAAGGCAGTAATACCACTAATGTACTGTGTTATATGGATTTAGATCATTTTAAAACCGTTAATGATGTGTGTGGTCATGCGGCAGGTGATGAGCTGTTACGTCAAATCTCTGAAATGTTTTCTAAACGATTACGTGTAACAGATAAACTAGCCCGTATTGGTGGTGATGAATTTGCTATTTTGTTACCTGATTGCAATATTAAAACAGCGACATTAATTTTAAATAGAATCTTAGATGATGTGCGTAATTTCCGTTTTATCTGGCGTGAAAACACCTTTGTTGTCGGTGTTAGTATCGGTGCATTAGAATTTGGTATTGGCTATCGTGTTGCGGATATTGGTCATTTGATGGTGGCTGTGGATGAGGCATGTTATTCCGCTAAAAAAGGAGGCAGAAATCAATTATTTATAAAAGAAATGGAGCAACACGAAATTGCACTTTCGGCAGAAGAAAGCTCAGAGAATGATTCGTGGGAAGTCACGCTTAAACGAGCGATTGAAAATGATGAATTTTTATTATACGCACAATCGGTAGAATCTTTGTCTAAAAAATCAAACAAAGAAACATCTGATGCGGGTCATTTCTATGAAGTGCTGTTACGCTTAAAGCACGAAGGCGATGTACTCAGCCCAGGTAGCTTTATGCCAACAGCAGAAAGATTAGGCTTAATGGGCAGTGTTGATCGTTGGGTGGTCTCTAAGCTGGTTGAAGTTATTGGCAATATAAAAACTAAGGATGGGTCATGTAGTAGCAGTATATTTAGTATCAACATATCCTCTGAAACCATTAATGATGTTGAATTTGCATCATTTGTGAAATTATTAATAGAGGAACATGGTATTAAAGCATCGCAGCTATGTTTTGAAGTGTCAGAATCAGATGCGTTAGCAAACTTTTCAAAAGTAAAAAGCATGTTTGATGATTTGATTACACTCGGTTGTTGTGGTGCGTTAGATGATTTTGGTAGTGGTTTTTCTTCATTAAACTACTTGCGTGAATTACCGATTAAATACCTTAAAGTAGACGGCACGTTTGTTCGTAAAATGAATGACAATACTGTCGATGCTGCAATGGTTGATGCTGTAAACAGTGTGGTGCAAACCATGAATATTTTAACCGTTGCTGAATCGGTAGAAGATGAAGAAACTGCAAGACAATTAGCTGATATGGGTGTTGATTATGCGCAGGGTTATTTCTTTAGCAAGCCTGTACCCCTAGCTGAAATTGGAGACTATAAAGTAGCGGCTTAAACCTAAACCTAGCTTTACTCGTACTCTCATTAAAAGCCCTGATCGTTTAGTCGATCAGGGCTTTTTAATGTCTATTGAAAACGACTTATACGCTACCATATTATTTGTATTCATCAATTACATTGGTATTCAACGATGCGTTCGTTTCCAATATTTACTGTTCTTTTTCTAGTTCTCCCCATTATTGAAATTTTCGTGCTAATTAAAGTGGGCTCGGATGAATTATTAGGTCCTATGTGGACTATCTTCTTGGTGGTGTTGACCGCTGTTATTGGGGCGTTTTTATTGCGCAAACAAGGTTTATCTGTGTTGGCTCGCTTAAAAAGTAATATGTCACAGGGTAAGATTCCCGCTCAAGAAATGATTGAAGGTATGTTACTTGCTGTGGGTGGTGCATTACTAATGACCCCAGGGTTTGTGACAGACGCAATGGGTTTTCTTTGTCTGCTTCCTTTTAGTCGTCAATTTATTGCAAAGAATATAATTAAACGTTCGGCGCATAAAATGCAAGAGGGGATGAGTGCGCAAATGGGTGGTTTCTCTTATAGTGCTCAATCTCGTTCCTCACCTGGTTCTCAGCCTAATTCTCAGAGCCATTCTGAAAATCAGGACCCTAATATTGTTGAGGGAGAGTTTACTGAAATAGAAGAAGATCTACCTGAACTTACAAACAAACGTAAATAATTCTTGAATTTAAACTATTCGCCCCTATGATTAGCAGTCCCAGAGCGAGAGTGCTAAAGACTCTTGTAGGAAATGCATTTCTTATTACATTAATCATTAACGTTGCCAATAAAAAATGGCGACATAATCGAGTTAGCCCTTTAGAAAAATACTAAATGGTAAGCTCGCTAAAAGGAGTTACACATGACAGTTCGTCCTTTACACGACCGTATTTTAGTTCGTCCAGCAGAAGAAGAAAAAACCAGCGCAGGTGGCATTATCATCCCTGATAGTGCGGCTGGTGAAAAGCCAAACAATGGTGAAATCATTGCAGCAGGCAATGGCAGAATTACCGATAGTGGTGATGTTCGCGCAATGGACGTAAAAGTTGGCGATAAAATTCTATACGGTCAATACGCTGGAACAACAGTAAAAATTGACGGTGAAGATTTAATAATGATGAAAGAAGAAGATGTTTTAGCCGTTATAGAAGGCTAAAAACCATAACAACAACTTTCATTTTTAAAAACAAATTTAGAGGAAAAAACAATGGCTACTAAAGAAGTACTATTTGGTGATGACGCACGTACACGCATGGTTGCAGGTGTAAACATTCTTGCAAACGCGGTAAAAGTTACATTAGGCCCAAAAGGACGTAATGTTGTATTAGATAAATCATACGGTGCACCGACAATCACAAAAGATGGCGTATCAGTTGCACGTGAAATCGAACTAGAAGATAAGTGCGAAAACATGGGCGCACAAATGGTAAAAGAAGTTGCTTCTCAAACCAACGACATTGCTGGTGATGGCACAACAACTGCAACCGTACTTGCGCAAGCGATTGTTCGCGAAGGCATGAAGTCTGTTGCTGCAGGTATGAATCCAATGGATTTAAAACGCGGTATCGACAAAGCAGTGACTATAGCGGTTGAAAAACTACAAGATATGTCAAAGCCTTGTGAAGATTCAGAAGCAATCGCACAGGTTGGCGCAATCTCTGCAAATGCGGATGAAAGTATCGGCGGCATTATTGCAAATGCAATGGATAAAGTCGGCAAAGAAGGCGTTATTACGGTAGAAGAGGGAACAGCACTCGACAATGAATTGGATGTTGTAGAAGGCATGCAGTTTGATCGTGGTTACTTATCACCGTACTTTGTGAATAACCAAGAAAACATGTCTGCTGAATTAGATGAGCCTTACGTCTTGTTACATGACAAGAAAATATCTAGCATTCGCGATTTACTACCGGCACTTGAAGGTGTTGCAAAAGCAGGTAAACCACTGTTAATCATTGCAGAAGATATCGAAGGTGAAGCATTAGCTACTTTGGTTGTTAATAATATGCGCGGCATCGTAAAAGTAACGGCAGTTAAAGCCCCTGGTTTTGGTGATCGTCGTAAGGCAATGCTTGAAGACCTTGCGGTACTAACAGGCGGAAAAGTGATCTCTGATGAAGTAGGTCTAAGTTTAGAAGCAATAACCTTGGAAGATTTAGGTCAAGCAAAACGTATTGTTGTTGATAAAGAGAATACCGTAATCATTGACGGTGCAGGCGATGTAGGTGATATAAAATCACGTGTTGATATGGTTCGTGCACAAATCGAAAAAACCACATCAGATTACGATAAAGAAAAGCTTCAAGAGCGTGTTGCTAAATTAGCAGGTGGTGTTGCAGTGATTAAAGTGGGCGCAGCAACAGAAGTTGAAATGAAAGAAAAGAAAGCACGTGTAGAAGATGCATTACATGCAACAAGAGCCGCGGTTCAAGAAGGTATCGTTGCAGGTGGTGGCGTAGCATTAGTTCGAGCACTACAGGAAATCACAGACCTAACAGGCGAGAACCACGATCAAGACATGGGTATTAAAATTGCACTACGTGCGATGGAAGAGCCACTACGTCAAATCTGTACAAACGCAGGTGACGAAGCATCCGTTGTAATCAACGCAGTTAAAAACGGCGCAGGAAGCTTTGGCTATAATGCACGTACCAGTGAATACGGCGACATGATCGAAATGGGAATTCTTGATCCTACTAAAGTGACACGTGCAGCATTGCAAAATGCGGCATCTGTTTCTGGATTGATTATTACCACTGAAGCAATGGTTGCGGATAAGCCAGAAGAAGGTGGTGGAGCTGCTATGCCTGATATGGCAGGGATGGGTGGAGGAATGGGCGGCATGATGTAAAGGCATCGCCTTTTCGATTTAAATTGTCTTTTTGCTCAATCTCGGCGTTGGGCAGTTTGCTACAAACCCTCATGTACTACTCGTACACTTCGGTCTTGTAGCAAACTGCCCGCCTTGATCTTGAACAAAAATCCTGCTTTAAATCTATGTCGGATACATTTTAGTTTATCCATGAAAGGGATGCGTTTAGCGTCCCTTTTCTTTGATCAAAATCAATGATCTAAACTTTTACTAGTTCTAATATGCCTTATTAGCAGTATAAATAAACTAAGGTATATGACAATGAAAAAAACTATGCTTCTTTTAGTGACAGTTGTACTTTTTATTGTGGGTTGCGGTAGTTCTTCTTCAAACCCTTCAAATCCCAAAACTGAATATGATAAAATAGGGCAGTATGCCAGTTCAGTGAAGCTTTATAATGATAAAGAGGCTTTGGATAAATACATTGTTTATTCTCCAGAAGGACACCTCGCTAATGCTCCTATCGTGTTATTTCTCCCGGGTGGAAATGTAGACATAAATGATTACAAAGGCTTGATGGCGTTTATCGCTTCACACGGCTATTTTGTTATTGGTACAACCGTGAGTAATGAATACTCATCGTATTCCAGTAATATTGCTTTTGATAAAGCGCTGGCGTTAGCCCAAAGTGCTCATCCAGAGATGGATTTTTCAAAGCTTGCTGTGATGGGGCATTCTCAAGGTGGTGGCGTTGCGTTTCCTGTTATGAAGCACTTTCTTGATGCTGGTAATATTGGAAATGATAAGAATATTGTTATATCTGTTGATGGGTGGTTTGCCTTTGGTATGGATCAACAAGATTTGCGTGGCTTAAATACAATGGCGTCTTATGTGCAGTTTGGTGGCTACAGTGGTACGGGAACGGATGCTCGAATTTCTCTTTCAATATCAAATCTTATTAATGATTCCAATGAAAAAGCCTATTTGATTCTCGATGATGATACGCCGCATATGTACGCAAAAGGTGATTTGAATGCACTTGTAGCAAGAAAGGACTTATTAAAGCCTATCATTGCTTTATTGGATTACAAACTTAAAGGGGATACCAATGCTAAAGAGTTTGTTTTTAAAGGTTATGCTGATACGATCCAAAAAATAAATACAGCGCTTTTACCCATTGGAAGAAGCTGCAGAGGGGATAATTACAATGCCAAGGCTACTATCAGTCAGAATGATATAGAGTACTGTCATCCAGAACGCTATTAATGAATGTGCGCTATAGAATCTCTGCATTATGAGCTTCGTTTCAAAACGAGATAAGCTGTATACGTTGGATAGCCATAGCGTCTCCGATATAATCATGATTTGTCTTTAAGCACGATACAAAGGGATTTCAACCTTATCACGCGCCTCTTTCCCTAATAATACTTCGATTAACGCCAATGCAAAATCCATTGCTGTACCAGCAGGGCTGCGAGAGGTA
>DQUJ01000155.1 GCA_015662325.1 Leucothrix mucor
GGTATACACGGCCCCAAACGTTGCCATGTCTGCTTTGGTGTTGGCGTGATCTATTTGGTTGTGATCTGTTCTGCGGTCTTTGAACGTGTTGCGCTCTCGCTTTGTTGTGACGCTGTAAGCGTACTTGTTTTAGCTGGTTTAAACGATGAAGTCTCTCGCGTTTTCTCGCTAAATTTTGGCGCTGCGTTTGCTGTTGCTTGATAGCATACGGATTGTTATGCGAAACTCTACCTGCTCGTCGTTTCGCTTGTACGTGACGGCGTTGATTATTTCGTGGCTGTGCTCTTGTAGGTACTTCGTTGCTAATACCAAGCTGTCTTGCCGCATTTCTCAGGTATTGATCTGTATCATCTGCCTGAGCAATAACTGGATTTAACACAGAAAATAAAAGAAGCGAGAGGGTGGCGCTAAACACGATCTTAGACTTAACTGGTTTTGCTGAAGTTGTCTTAGCTGATTTAGCTGAATCGGTCGTAGTAAATGAACGCAAACGAAATATATTCGTCATATCAATAAGCCCTTTTTGGTGACAAATACATACTGTCTCTAAATATTATTCATATTTGAGACTTGTTATCGTTGTACTGTCAGTTTGGTTGTGTAAATTTTGATAAATGGTTATGCTGTCGATAACCTCACTCGCGGAACATATCATAGTACGATAAGTGGTTAAGTTCAAGGGATAAGTGGTTGTCAATTCGGTGGCTTTCTTATTTCGGTATTGGTTAAATTAATAACAAAAGGATTGCTCGTATGAAGATTAGTGCTTATTCTGAGCAGTGGTATCAAACTCTTTCTGGTAAAGACTCTTTGCAAAATATAGATAGCCTGTGTGATGAGGCAATGTCAGAAATTTTTGGTTATTATGCTCTGCAAATGGGTTTTTTAAGCCCACAGCATGACTTGTTAAGCCATTCGCGGATTGCCGCAGGATTTTCTTTGATTGAAAATAACGCGTTTGGTTTAGGAAATAGCGTTATTTTTGATAAAAATGATATTGATATTAATCCTCAAAATATAAATCATAATTTAATTATTTCTACAAACGAACAGCTGCCAGTAGAGACCGATAATATTGATTTAGTGATAGCGACACATGCGTTAGAGCTATCTAAAGACCCTCACCAAGTATTGCGCGAGATTGATCGTGTTTTAGTGCCAGAAGGGCATTGTATATTGATTGGTTTTAACCCTTTTTCTTTGCAGAGAGCAGGGCGATTATTTAAACCTGAATTTTATAAAAAAGAGAATAATAATCAAAAAATGCGTTCAGCACATCGTGTGCGGGACTGGTTTTCGGTTTTGGGTTTTGAAGTATTAGATGTACATCATTTTGGTTTTCGCCCAGGTGTTAAAAATAAAAAACTGTTTGATCGTTTGAATTGGTTAGAAAAATTAGGAAATACGGCGTGGCCTATATTAGGCAACATGTATATGTTGCACGTTAAAAAACAAGTGGTGGCGATGCGACCACATAAAAAAGTGTGGAAAGCACCCGCTGTTTTAACCGGTGGAAAAGTTGCTTTGAATAACACGGCTCAAAAAATTCGTCGCCAGAATTTTTTTAATTTATAAGGAAGGACTGGTAAATGAGTGACACCACATTACATATTTTTACAGACGGCGGATGTCGAGGAAATCCTGGAGTAGGGGGCTGGGGGGCTATATTGCAATATGGTAACTCGGAAAAAGAACTCTATGGTTATGAAGAGGATACCACCAATAATCGCATGGAGTTAATGGCGGCGATTAAATCGTTGGAGTCGTTAACGCGTTCTTGTTCGGTTGTATTAACCACCGATTCTCAATATGTGAGAAAAGGCATTACAGAATGGATGGAAAGCTGGAAAGCACGAGGTTGGAAAACGGCCGCAAGAAAGCCGGTTAAAAACAAAGACTTGTGGCAACGTTTGGATGAAGCCACAAAGGACCATCAAATTAAATGGGAATGGATCAAAGGTCACAGTGGTCATGCAGGAAATGAACGCGCAGATGCGTTAGCTAATAAAGCAATGGATGAAGCGACGGGAAGTAGCAATGCCTAAAAACACCCTAAGACAAGTTTTTTTAGATACAGAAACAACCGGTTTAGAAACCCGCGATGGTCATCGTATTATCGAAATTGGTTGTGTCGAAATGGTGGGTCGAAAACTCACCCATAATAATTATCATCAATATGTTCAGCCCGATAGAGAAAGTGATGAGGGAGCATTAGCAGTACACGGAATTACATCTGAGTTTTTAGCGGATAAACCCCGTTTTGCAGAAATCGCACAAGCCTTTATTGATTATGTGAAAGGCGCGGAATTAATTATTCATAACGCCCCGTTTGATGTGGGTTTCTTAAATTATGAATTATCCAAGCTTGCTGGACAAAAACAACGCTTAGAAGATTACTGTGAAATCAGTGATTCATTAGTGCTTGCGCGGGAGATGCACCCTGGGCAAAGAAATTCATTAGACGCTTTGTGTAAACGTTACGATATTAATAATCAACACCGAGAGTTACACGGTGCTTTATTAGACTCGGAAATCCTCGCCGATGTGTATTTGGCAATGACGGGTGGACAGCGTGCGTTATTATTAGGGGAAGACGCAAGCAATGATTCATCAGCAGGAGAGGCGAATGAGTTTAGA
>DQUJ01000178.1 GCA_015662325.1 Leucothrix mucor
ACCAGACGAACAAAAGCCCGCATGTGATAAAATTATTAAGCGCCTAAAATGGAAAGGAAAAGTATCAATGATTTCCGCCGCAACGGGCTTGAATACGAAAGACTTATCGTATCAAATTATGCAATACCTTGATGATCAAGCTTATCAGGCAGAGCAGGATGACTTTTCTAAAAGTTAAAGGATTTTACTTTGGATACTCAGCAAACATCACAAGAGGGCAGTAAAGATATTGGCGCAAACGCAAAACGTTGGGTTATTAAAATTGGTAGCGCATTACTAACAAAAGATGGTCAAGGCCTAGATTACGCCGCAATAGCAGATTGGGCAGATCAAATTGCAGAGCTGCGCAAACAGGGTAAAGAAATTGTACTTGTTTCATCGGGCTCGGTTGCAGAAGGCATGAGCCGCATGGGTTGGAAAACCCGCCCTAAAGAACTGGCGAAATTACAAGCCGCCGCCGCTATCGGGCAAACAGGTTTGATAGAAACCTACGAATCTAATTTTAAGCAATACGGCATTCAAGCCGCTCAAATATTATTAACACATGATGATGTACATAACCGTAAACGCTACTTAAACGCACGTAATACATTGCGCACATTATTAGATTTAGAAGCGCTCCCCATCGTAAACGAAAATGACACGGTTGCGTTGGAAGAGATGCGTTTGGGCGATAACGATACGCTTGCCGCCTTAGTTGCAAACTTAGTAGAAGCGGATTTATTAGTCATTCTTACCGATCAAGAAGGCTTGTTTGATAAAGACCCACGGCATAATGAAGATGCTACTTTAATTCATTATGAATCTGCCAGCAACCCTGATTTACTGGCGTTTGCAGGCTCTGTTGCAACCGCTTTAGGCAGTGGCGGTATGGCAACCAAAATCACAGCGGCACAACGTGCGGCACGTTCGGGTTGTGCTACGGTGATTGCTTCTGGTCGAAAAGATAAAGTATTACAACGTTTATCAAAAGGTGAACAGTTAGGCACGTTGTTAGTGGCAGATACAAGCCCCATGGTTGCCCGCAAACAATGGATAGCTAGCCAAGTACAATCATGTGGCGTGTTAGTGCTGGATGAAGGCGCCTGTTTATCCATCTTAGAAAAAGGCAGCAGTTTGCTCCCTATCGGTGTTGAGCATTCGGAAGGTGATTTTAATCGTGGCGATGTGGTGGATTGTAAAAACCAAAAAGGGGACCTTATTGCCCGAGGTTTAGTCAATTACTCGACAGAAGATGCCCAAAAAATCTACAAGGTCGCCAGCTCAAAAATCAACGAAGTATTAGGTTATCAAGGAGAGTCAGAACTGATTCATCGTGATAATTTAGTTATTTTGTAATTAAAGAAACCATCTAACTTAATTTTATTCTCTGCACAAAATATCCATAAAAAATTAAATTAACTTCCTCATACAATTTATGACTAACCTGCTATAGTTTCTAAAACAACAGTACATATTAGGAGTTGCACTTGAAATCACAACGCGTTTTAAATAGTCTAAAAATAAGCCTACTATTGCCTTTAATTATTTGTTTACTTATGGCTGTAATGGCTCTGATAAGAGTGAAACATCCTCAACTTCGCCTTCAACAACTACAACCGTTGATAAAAATAAGGTAACGGTTATTAAAGAAGAAGTGACAAGCAATAAAAGCGCAGAATCAAAGAACACAACGCCCGAAAAACAAAAAAACCAATCTGCTTTTAGCTGGAAAAAACTACGAGGGCAACATACTCAAGGTACGATTTCTAGTGACGATCCTATTAGAATCACCTTTAATCGAGATGTTGTTGGTGATGATAAAGTGGGTAAAGATGCTAGTAAAATCATGCATATTAACCCTAGCATCGAAGGCAAACCTATCTTTGAAAGTAAGTCAGAGATTGTTTGGTTGCCTACTAAAAAACTAAAGACAGGTATTGAATATAAAGTCAGCATAAAAGCCAAAGGCTTAAAAGATGTGCCAGCAACTACGCCACCCTATCAATTTAGTTTTCGTATTATCCCTCTGGAATTTGAAATTAAAACTTTGGGTTTAGCGCCATCAGAAAAAAATGATGGAACCATGTTATTAAAAGGACAAGTGCTGGTTTCGGATAAAGTTAAATCAGAAGCACTCGAAAAAATCCTTACAGCGAGCCAGCAAAGTAAACCATTATCACTTGAGTGGAACCATGGTGCAGGTGGTAAAAAACATGGCTTTACAGTCAGTGGCATTAAACAAGAAAGCTTTGTTACGGATGTGATTTTAAATTGGGACGGCAAAGCACTTAGCATTGAATCAAAAGGCAAAAAGACCACCACTGTTCCGGCTCTGAATGATTTTAAAGTGACGAAAGTGCACTTAGTTCATGGTGATACTGAAACGCCTTATGTACAGGTGGATTTCTCAAATAAGCTGGAGAAAAATCAAAATTTAAAAGGTTTAGTTAGACTTGCTAAAAATAAATTTAAAATAAAAGTGTTAGATAATCTTGTTAAAATTTATCCAAATAAAAATCTATCAGGCAGTTTTAATGTCACTTTAAGCGAAGGCATAAAGAGCGAAAAGGGCCAGAGTTTAAAAGAAACATTTACCCAAAAAATTAAGTTTGATGATATCAAACCGCAGGTTCGTTTTGTCGGTAAAGGTTCTATATTGCCAGAAAATACGACCTTAGAAATTCCGTTTGAAGCGGTTTCGGTTAATGCGGTTGAAGTCACCGCATTTGAAATTTATCCAGAAAATATGGGGCAGTTTTTGCAGGTTAATCGTCTATCAGGTGGTTATCAAGTCAGGCGAACTGGGCGTTTTTTGTGGAATAAAACCATACCGTTAACCCCTGCCGACCCGAATAAATGGAACCGATATTCATTTGATGTAACCGAAATGATGAAGGGGCATAAGGCAGGTTTACTACGGTTGACGTTACAAATTAAACGCGAACATTCAAGCTACGATTGCCCTGCGAGTAGCGATATTATTAAGTCTAAAAAAACCCAGTTAAAAAACTTTGAAGATAATGGTGTAGCTGAAACCAGTGGTTGGGATGGTGTGAGTGAATATTTCGAAGACTACAACTATGGGAATTATAAATGGAGCGAACGCCGAAATCCCTGTAGTGAATCTTATTTTCGTTATAACAGCAATAAAACTAAAGTAAGCCAAAATTTTATCGCCAGTAATATTGGTTTAATTGCCAAGCAAGATGCGAATGGACATTTGTCGATTATTTCTACCGATATTAGAACATCCGAGCCACTTACGGGTGTAGAGCTGGAAGTGAGAAATTTCCAAGGACAAAAGATGGGAGATGCAAAAACGGATGGCTCTGGTTTTGCAAAAATAGAATTATCATCCACTCCCTTTTTAGTCATAGCGAAAAAATTCGAAGATATGACCTATCTTAAGGTCAACAATAAAACCGCATTGTCAGTCAGCCATTTTGATGTGGGTGGCAAACGCGTCAAGAAAGGCATTAAAGGTTATATCTATGGCGAGCGCGGTGTTTGGCGACCGGGTGACGATATTTATCTCACCTTTGTGTTGCAGGATAAACTCTCGAGAATCCCCGCAGGACACCCAGTAACAATGCAATTAATTGATCCTCGTGGCAGTGTTGTTGAAACAAAAACATTGAATGAATCTGTCGGTGGTTTTTATGCTTTTAAGTTTAAAACAGCAGAGAAAGCAGAAACAGGTAACTGGATGGTAAAAGCGCGTTTGGGCGGTAGTACCTTTAGTAAATCACTGATGATTGAAACGGTACGCCCAAATCGTTTGAAGGTAGAACTTGATTTTGTATCGGTTGCAGAAGATGGTGATAAACCGTTAGATATTTTATACAAGAGCGACGGCGCGCCAACAGGTGAACTCTTTGGGCAATGGTTACATGGCGCTAAAGCAAGTAAATTAAAAGCCGATGTTTCTTTACGTTTTTCACCAAAGAAAACAAAGTTTGGGCGTTTTACTGACTTTAATTTTGATGATCCCGCACGCCGTATAAAAAGTAGCGATAAGATTTTGTTAGAAGGTCGGCTGGATAGCGAAGGCTATCTTAACTTTGAAAAAGACATTGATCCTAAATCTAAAGCGGCAGGATTATTAAGAGCAACCTTTACCACGCGCGTATTTGAAGAAGGAGGTGCGTTTAGTATTAGCCGTAGAAGTATTGATTATCATCCTTACGAAAACTATGTAGGAATGAAACTACCCAAGGGCGACGCAACCCGTGGCATGTTACTAACGGATAAAAAACACACGGTTGAGATTGCCAGTTTAGATGCAAAAGGTGAGCCAGTATCGTTAGATAAAGTGCAGGTCAAACTGTATAAAATAAACTGGAAATGGTGGTGGGATCGTTCATCAGAAACGCTTGCAGAATATGCAGATGGCAAGAACACGGGCCTCTTACAACAAGGTATTATCAGCACTGTAAACGGTAAAGGTCAGTGGCAGTTTAGTATTAAATACCCTGAATGGGGGCGTTATTTAGTACGCGCCTGTGATATGGATGGCAAACACTGTACAGGTAAAACCGTGTATATAGATTGGCCCGGTTGGGCAGGTCGTGCGCAAGAACAAGGCAGTGGTGCGGCAAGCCGTTTGAATTTTTTCTCGGATAAAACCGCTTATACCGTTGGCGAAACAGCCATCATCCAATTACCTGCCGCTCAACGTGGCAGAGCGTTATTGACGGTAGAAACAGGCAGTGAAATATTAGAACAACGCTGGATTATTCTAGACGGTACATCTAAAGCTCTTGCTAAAACATCGCCGAAAGGTAGTTACGATAAGGGGAAAAGTAATGGCGATAATGGCGGTAACGAGAAGGACAATAAAACTAAAATAGAAATTCCCATCACTGCGGCTATGTCGCCTAACGCTTATGTGCATGTCACCTTATTGCAACCGCATAAAGATAAGAAGAACGACAGACCTATTCGACTTTACGGCATCATTCCTTTAGAAGTGACGGATATTAATACCTACCTTCTACCCAAGGTTGAAGTAGCTAAAGAATGGAAGCCAGAAACCACGCAAAAAATTAAAATAACAGAGTCTAACGGCAAGGCGATGAACTATACATTGGCTGTCGTAGATGAAGGCTTATTGGGATTAACAGGATTTAAAACACCTAATCTGCATAAACACTTTTATAGCAAAGAAGCGCTGGGCATAAAAACATGGGATTTATTCGATGAAGTGATCGGAGCATACGGCGGGAAACTAGAGCGCATGTTAGCACTCGGTGGTGGCGATGAAGCCAATGTCGATAATGAAGACAGCAAAAAGCGCCGTTTTCCACCCGTCGTAAAAGTACTCGGCCCATTCCACTTAGATGCAGGTGCTACCGTTGAACACGAAGTGACATTACCACCTTATTTGGGCGCGGTACGTGTAATGGTGGTTGCAGGTGAAAAAGGCGCTTATGGTAAAGCACAAAAATCAGTCTTTGTGCGCCAAGCATTAATGTTGCAAGCCAGTTTACCGCGCGTACTCGGGCCGGATGAAGAAGTCAGCGTGCCTTTAAGTTTATTCGCGATGAACGATAGCGTAAAAGACGTTGAAGTTACTGTTACAACCGATGATCTAGTTGAAGTGGTGGGCGATAAAACACAGCATGTAAGTTTTACATCAGCAGGCGAGAAATTAGCCTTTATTAAATTAAAAACGGCTAATAAAACAGGCAAAACACATCTACGTTTTACGGCAACGAGCAGAGCAACAATTAACAGTGATGCTACAGCTTCTACAACTACAGCAGCAAGAAGAGCGAATGCACGTAATGTAAATAACAATGGTCAGCATCAATCAACCGTGGATATTTATTTAGATATTCGCCGCGCTAATCAAGAAACTACGCGAGTAGTCAGCAAAGTGATTGAAGCGGGCGATACATGGCAAAGCGAGTTAAAACCCTATGGTTTAGAAGGCAGTAATAGTGCCTTATTAGAACTATCATCTGTGCCTGCGTTGAATCTTGAAAAACGTTTGAAATATTTGATTCGTTATCCACATGGCTGTTTAGAGCAAACTACATCATCGGTATTTCCGCAGTTATACTTATCAAATGTGATGTCGTTGACTGATGAGCGTAAGCAACAAATTGATGATTATATTAATCGCTCATTCGAAATAATAAGGCGATTCCAACAGCCTGGCGGTGGATTAAACTATTGGCCTGGTGGTAATACTAGCAACAGCTGGGCAAGTATTTACGCTGGTCACTATTTGGTTGAAGCCAAAAAGAAAGGCTATTTAGTCCCACAAGATCTATACACAAACTGGCTGAGTTTTCAAATTGCTGCGGCACAATCCTACGTGGTGGGGACAGAGGAATACTCGCCTGTGCAAGCCTATCGTCTTTATGTGCTCGCGTTAGCAGGTAAGCCACAAATGGGCGCAATGAACCGCCTACGTGAATCTAGCAAGCTGAATAACAAAGCGCGTTGGATGTTGGCATCGGCTTATAAAACGGCCTCTCAACCCGATGCGGCGAAAGCACTGGTAAAAGGTTTGGTTATAGAGCCTAAGAAAGTTGATTATAGCGACCATACCTATAGCTCGACGCTGGGCAATATGGGTATTCAGCTTGATAACTTGGTTTCCCTTGATAAGAAACAAGATGCCAACAACTTGGTTGAACAAATTGCCGAGCAAATGAGTGGCGATGGCTATCAAAGCACCCAAGGTATTGCATGGGCATTGATGTCGGTATCACGTTATTTAGGCGGTGACACGAGTAGCTTTAGCGCCAAAATATCACAGGGTAAAACAGCACAAGACGTGCAGAGTACAAAAGCCATTGCAAGCAATAAACTGGTCTTTAACGATGCTCCATTAAAAGTGAACAACACCAGTGGGATCAAACTGTTTGCTACGTTAATTAATCAAGGTGTACCCGCGGCAGGCAATGAACAAGCCGTAGAACAAGGTCTTGAAATTGAAGCGCGTTACGAAAAACGTACCGCAACCAATGACGATGCCAACAAAAAACAATGGCATGATTTTGATATTAGCCAACCTATTTTGCAAGGCAGTGATATTCGTATTACGGTTACGGTCAGCAATGAGACAAATCGAAACACCAAGAATATAGCATTAACAATTCCTGTGGCGGCGGGCATGGAGATATTTTCTGGTAAAGAACAGCCAAAAACAAAAGATAGTTTTGATTACCGTGATGTACGTGACGATCGGATTCATTATTATTTCTCGTTGAATAAAGGCAAGTCTAAAACATTCCAATTATTGGTAAATGCTTCCTACCAAGGTCGCTACTATTTACCTGCGATAAATGCAGAGGCGATGTACGATGGTAAAATGCAAGCACGCGAAGTGGGCAAATGGTTGAATATTGTTAAGGAAACTGTGGAAGAGGATACTGAGGCTAGTTCTCAAAATAGTTCCCAGGATGACGCTCAGAATAGTTCACAAAGCGGAGCGGTTAAAGACGCGGCAGATGCAACAGGCAATATAGTTGAGATAGCGGCTAAAAAAGCATGGATGTACGATGAACCCAATGAAAACAGTAAGACTAAACTCTTCTTAATAAAAGAGGATGAAGCGGAGTTACTACAAACCACAAAAGATGCACTGTGGTATCGGGTACGCTTTAAAGGCACTAAAACGGTCGAAAAATGGATCAAAGCAGTTGATGTTGATTGTGAAACGCCTGCTTGCTAACGGCTTATTAACTATTAGAAAATGACATGTTAGCACTCAAACCAACACTCATTAAAAAACGCTATTGGTTTTTGACTGTGCTGGGCTTGTTATTAATAGCCGCGCTAATAGGCTTTGAATATTGTCTACCTAAACCGTTGTTCAACGAACCTGTTTCCAGCATTCTACTAAGCAGTGAGAATAAGTTACTGGGCGCACATATTTCTAAAGATGAGCAATGGCGCTTTCCACCGCTTAAAAAACTGCCCGAAAAATTTGTTGCCAGTATTGTCACGTTTGAAGACAAACGTTTTTATGGTCATGTTGGGGTAGACCCGTTAGCGGTTGTGCGCGCAATTAAATTAAACATTAAAGCAGATCGAATTGTTAGTGGTGGCAGTACCATTACCATGCAAGTGATTCGGCTCGCATCAAAAAATCCAAAACGTTCTTTTAGTAATAAGCTATTAGAAGCTATCCGTGCAATAAGATTAGAAATAGATCTTACCAAAGAAGAAATTTTAATCCTGTATGCCAGCTATGCGCCCTTTGGTGGAAATGTAGTGGGATTAGAAGCGGCATCGTGGCGGTATTTTGGCAGAAGCCCAGAACAACTTTCGTGGGCAGAAAGCGCAATGCTTGCGGTGTTGCCTAATAGCCCTGGATTGGTTCATCCGGGGCGTAAGCGCACTGCGTTAAAGGCTAAACGAGATCGTTTATTAAAAAAACTGTATACCCAAAAGATCATTAAAAAGTTGGATTATGAGTTAGCCATTGTAGAAACATTGCCATTAAAACCAAAGCCACTACCGCGACTTGCGCCACATTTATTAGATAGTTTGGTTGCAGGTAAATTTGCAAATAAGTTAAGCAAAGCCAAAATAGAGAAAGGAAAAGGAAAAAACGGGCGTTTCTATACATCTATTAATGCCACACTGCAAAAAAAGGTAAATCAAATCGCAAAGCACCACGGCGAAATACTTGCCTTAAAAAATATTCATAATTTATCCGTTGTCGTAATAGATAACCAAACCTTTGAAACAAAAGCCTATGTGGGTAATACGCCTGTTACGTTAAAACAAGCCAAACATGGGCAAGCGATAGATATTATCCAGCGACCGCGCAGTACAGGCAGTACGCTGAAACCTTTTTTATTTGCAACCATGTTAGAGCAAGGTGAAATACTGCCAGAAACATTAATTGCAGATACACCTATACGTTACACAGGCTATCGCCCCAAAAACTTCGATCGAAAATTTAGAGGCGCGGTGCGTGCAAAACAAGCGTTGGCAAGCTCTTTAAATATTCCAGCGGTGAATATGTTGAGTTATCACGGTGTAGAACGCTTTTTAGTAACCCTAAAACAAATGGGAATGTCCACCTTGCATCGTCGTTCTCGTGAATACGGTTTGCCACTTATTCTAGGTGGCGCAGAAGGTACTTTGTGGGAATTGACCAGTATGTACGCAAACTTGGCGAATCGTGCAGTGCAAACAGGCAATACGGTTGAACAAAACTATTATCAGCCCAGCGTATTAAAACAAGGCAATATTAAAACAAATAGAAGCAATGAGATAAGCCCCGCAAGTGCATGGATGACCTTGCAAGCTTTATTGGAAGTTACTCGCCCCGGTACAAATGGTTATTGGAAACGCTTTAGCAGCACCCATAAAATAGCGTGGAAAACAGGCACAAGTTTTGGGCATCGCGATGCATGGGCAATTGGCACAACACCGCAATACACCATAGGGGTGTGGGTTGGCAATGCAGAAGGCGAAGGCAGACAAGGCATGACAGGTGTAAAAGTCGCCGCCCCTATTTTGTTTGATGTATTTAATCGTTTGCCATTAAATGGCGGCTGGTTTAGAAAGCCACGCGAACAAATGAAAACCGTTTCAATCTGCAAAAATGATGGTTTTTTAGCGAATGAAAACTGTGAAGCAATAGATTACCTAATCCCAAAAAATACCCATTTTGATCGCGTTAGCCCCAATCATAAACGTATTCATCTTGATGCGCTTGCCCAACAACGTGTCCACAGTAGGTGTCAAAGCGTGAGTAGTATGGCGCATAAATCATGGTTTGTTCTGCCACCTGATCAGGCACATTATTATCAACAAACTAACGCAAGCTACCAACCGTTACCAGAATGGCGAGCGGATTGTAAAATGAATACTTCAGCTATCGGTTTAGCACAAAACCAAGAAAACCCAATTTCTTTAATTTACCCGCGTAGTAATACCCAAATTTATATTCCAAGAGAGTTATCAGGAAAACAAGGCAGAACTATCTTTCGTGCGCTTCATCGTAAACCAGATACTCGAGTATTTTGGCATTTGGATAATCAATTCTTGGGGGCGACTCAGGCTTTTCATGAACAAGCGATAGTTGCGTCGCCTGGGAAACATAAATTGGTGTTGGTTGATGAATCAGGTAACCGGGTGGAACAGGGTTTTAGTGTGCTGAGTCGTTAGTCTTTTATTCAACTTATATTTGCATTCTATCTGTCTCTCTATTATGGTGTGCGGGGCTAATTTATGCGCATAACACTATAAACAACAAGCAAATTAACATTTATTAACAAACAATTTTATTTCAATTTAAGGGGAAGCAATCATGAAAAACATATTATTACCTACTTTAATTACTGGCGCTGTTTTGGCACTGTCTGCGT
>DQUJ01000179.1 GCA_015662325.1 Leucothrix mucor
AATAACTATGCAAAAAACAAATGTCTCGAACTTGGAAACTTGGCGTTGCCAGAATTTATGGGACTTGTTCAGAGTTTCCTTAAGGTCTAACGTAAGCATAGCCTTGTTCTTGTAACTCAATAATTCGCGCAACACCGGCTTTTACCGTTTCTACACCCTCCGTTAGTTTGGGTATAAATCCTGTCTTTTGTTTGATTGCAATCATCGTGTTTTTACAGGCACTGAATGTTATTTCTTGCATAGCAAGACTGCTAATGCGTGATCTTAGAGTGCTTTGAGTGGTTAGCATTCCTAAGCCTGGGCCGTAGGCTACTATTTCTATTTCAATATTATCCATACCGTAGTGTTTTTGCAGGTTGATAGCATTGCTCAACGCCGTTTCTTGTACACGAAGATCATCGGTACTGACTTGAATTACCAGTCTATGTGTTTGCGCTTCTTGTTCTGTTTTATCGGGTGTTGCTACATTAGTTGCAACCGTATTATCGGCAGCGGTTATTTGGGTGCCTACTAAAACAAAAGTAGTTAATAGGCTAATGAATAAAGTTTTTGTTGTATGCATTGTTATTCCTCGCGTTTTTAAATGGGCAACTTGATTATTAGAGATTGCTGTTTTTTCTCTTATGCTCCTGTAACAAAGCTCTGGTGAAGCTCTCTAACTATATATCTAATACCGAAGTTAATGTATTAAAAAACAGAGGAAATAGCCTTTTCTAGTCATGAAAATTGTTATTAAAGTTTCCCTTTAGGTTAAACTGCCCTTATGAGTTTCGTCCACCTACGTTTACATACCGAATTTTCCCTCGTCGATAGTACCATTCGCATTAAGCAGTTAATGCCTGCGGTTGAAGAAGCGGGGATGCCTGCGGTTGCGATGACAGATCAAAACAACCTGTTTGGTATGGTGAAGTTTTATCGTGCGGCACGGGCACAAGGCTTAAAGCCACTTTTTGGTGTTGATGTTCTGCTCGAAGATGAAGACGATGAATCATTGCTGTATCACATGATTTTGTTGTGCCAAAACAATGAGGGTTATCACAACGTAACAAAGCTTATTTCGCGCTCTTATATGAAAGGGCAAAAGCTCGGTATTCCGCGAGTACAACGTAGTTGGATAGAAGAATTTAGCGAAGGTGTGATTGCCTTATCGGGTGCGTGTGATGGTGATGTGGGTTACGCACTTTTAGCGGGAAATAAAGCCCAAGCGTCGGCACGATTAAAACACTGGTTGAAGGTATTTCCTGATCGTTATTATCTGGAAGTACAGCGCACGGGTAGAACAAATGAAGATGAATATCTGCATGAGGTGATTGCGTTAGCAACCGAGACTAATACAGCGGTTGTGGCGACCAATGATGCACGATTTTTAGCTGCAAAAGACTTCGAAGCGCATGAGGCACGCGTGTGTATTCATGATGGTTTTACGCTAGACGATAAAACCCGACCCAAAGTTTACAGCGATCAACAATACCTACGTTCTGCCGATGAAATGATCGAGCTGTTCGTCGATATTCCAGAGGCGATTGAAAACACAATAGAAATTGCCAAACGCTGTACGGTCGAACTGACCTTAGGTAAAAACTATCTGCCTGAGTTTCCTATTCCAGATGGGATGACAGAGGCAGAGTATTTTAGCCAACTCTCAAAAGAAGGTTTAGAAGTTCGTTTAAAAGAGTTGTTTGATACCGAAGCAGATGATTTTGCAGACATTCGCAAACCCTATGATGAGCGTTTACAAGTAGAACTCGATGTTATAAACGATATGGGTTTCCCAGGTTATTTCTTGATCGTTGCCGACTTTATTCAATGGTCAAAAGATAATGATATTCCTGTGGGGCCGGGTCGTGGCTCGGGTGCGGGTTCTGTTGTTGCTTATGTACTTAAAATTACTGATATTGATCCACTTAAATACGATCTTCTGTTTGAGCGATTCTTAAACCCTGAACGTGTTTCGATGCCCGATTTTGATATTGATTTCTGCATGGATAAACGTGATCTGGTTATCGACTATGTAGCGCGTACTTACGGTCGCGACAAAGTATCGCAAATCATTACTTATGGTTCGATGGCGGCAAAAGCGGTAGTACGCGATGTGGGTAGAGTCCTTAATCATCCTTATGGTTTTGTTGATCGTATCGCTAAGTTAATTCCATTTGAAATGAAGATGACGCTCACCAAAGCGATGGAGCAAGAGCCTGATTTAAAAGAACTTTACGAGCAAGATGAAGACGTTGCCACGTTAATGGACCTTGCGCTCAAGCTGGAAGGTCTGACTAGAAACGTCGGTAAACATGCGGGTGGTGTGCTTATTTCACCCAGTGAATTGGTCGATTTTACTCCGCTTTATTGTGATGATGAAGGCGGTAGTGTCGTTTCGCAATTTGATAAGGATGATGTTGAAGCGGTTGGTTTGGTTAAGTTTGACTTCTTGGGTTTACGAAATCTTACAATTATTGATTGGGCAGTCAAAAGTATTAACGTCATGCGCGAAAAGCAGGGCGAAGATGCGATAAGAATTGAAGATATTCCGCTGGATGATCAAAAATCGTTCGAGCTATTACAATCCGCTAAAACCACCGCTGTTTTTCAGCTGGAATCACACGGCATGAAGGAGTTAATCAAACGCCTTCATCCTGATGTTTTCGAAGATATTATTGCCTTGGTTGCGCTGTATCGTCCTGGTCCATTGCAATCAGGCATGGTGGATGACTTTGTTAATCGTAAAAAAGGTATCTCCAAAGTTACTTATCAACACCCTGATTTAGAACCTATTCTACAATCCACTTACGGCGTTATCGTTTATCAAGAACAGGTAATGCAGATTGCGCAGGTGCTGGCGGGTTACTCTCTTGGCGGGGCGGATATGTTACGTCGCGCCATGGGTAAAAAGAAGCCCGAAGAAATGGCAAAACAGCGTTCTATCTTTATGGAAGGTGCGGAGAAAAATGAAGTAGGTACGGCAAGTGCGACAGAAATATTTGATTTGATGGAGTTATTTGCAGAATACGGTTTTAATAAATCCCACTCTGCGGCCTATGCGTTGGTTTCATATCAAACTATCTGGCTAAAGGCGCATTATCCAGCTGCCTTTATGGCGGCGGTATTGTCGGCAGATATGGACAACACCGAAAAGGTGGTGATCTTTGTGGAAGATTGTCGCCAGATGGAGCTTGACGTTGTACCTCCCGATATTAACCGTTCGCACTACAAATTCATCAGTGAAAATGAAGGCAATGTAATCTTTGGTTTGGGCGCAATTAAAGGCGCAGGTGAAAGTGCGGTTGCGGAAATTATTGAAGAGCGTGATAAAAATGGCGCATTTAAGTCTTTAGCAGAAATGTGTCAACGGGTTAAATCACGAAAAATATCCAAACGTATTTTAGAAACCTTAATCAAAGCCGGTGCGTTTGATAAGTTAGGCGCTAACCGTAGAAGTTTATTAGAAGGCCTGCCTGAAATCGTACGTATTGCTGTACAACAGCATCGTGATGAGGATGTGGGTCAAAATGATTTATTTGGTGGCTCGGTAGCGGTAGCGCAAGATGAAAAAGTCACACCTAAGCTGGAAGAGTGGGAAGAAAAACAACGTCTTAAGTTAGAGAAAGATGCGCTCGGTTTATACCTGACAGGGCATCCGATAGATGCATATGAAGGAGAAGTCGATCAGTTACGATCACGTACCTTAAAAGCAATGGCAGAAGATGATGGTCGCGTAAAATACCAGAAAAAGCCGATTACCTTAGTGGGTTTGGTTTCTGCGATCCGTACCCAAACGACAGATAAAGGCAAACGTGCCTTTGTCACGTTGGATGATAAAACGGCTTATTATGAAATATTTATTTTCAGCAATGTATTCGAACAATACGAAGATTTAATCCAAAAGGATGAGGTGCTGATTGTTGAAGGATCACTGAATTCAGATTACACCACGGGCGCTGTTCGTTTGCGAATTGAAGCGTTGCATAATATAGAAAGTGCGCGTAATCAGTTTTTACGTCGCTTAACGTTAAATGTGGATAAAAGCCAAACTGAGGATGGCTTATTAGATAAGTTGGATGAATTATTACCAACACAGGGTTTAGATGGTGATCAAAAAGGGCAATGTCCCGTGTTTATCGCCTATGAAACGGATAATGAAAAAGCTGAAATTCGTTTAGGTGCAGATGTCAGTGCGCCATTGGCTGATGATGATTTAAAGTTGCTCAAAAAAGCGTTGGGTGATGATCGAGTTAGACTTATTTATTAATGATTCAAACACCACATCCTTAAGGAATCTCTGATCAAGTCCCATAAATTTTGGCTAAGCCCCGCAGGGTAAACCTCTAGGGCATCATCTCCGTTGTTGCATTTTTCATGAAGGCAATAAGCATTCATTTCAAAATGCGTCTAGGTTATGATGCCCTAGAGGCTTACAGAATTTTATGGGACTTGATCAGAGGCTCCTTAAGGATCTCTGGTTAAGTCCC
>DQUJ01000150.1 GCA_015662325.1 Leucothrix mucor
CTTTTTAAGCCCTTTTTTATTTCCTGCAAGTTTACTAATTATTCTTATAGGCTTTAAATTCAAAGAGATCACCAGCATAAAACCTGTTTTTAAATGTTCTTGAATCTTGTACGGGCTCTCCAAATTTTTTATAGAAGCAGTGTACAACTATTATAAATAGTTAGAGCATCATTCTTAGATAGCTTTGAAGCAGCAATCATAATTTCCTTATTCTTTAGACCACACAAGTATAAAATGGTTGTTTTACTTTTTTATAGATAACGGCAACCGTATCGCGTTCTATTAATAAATTTGTGTTACCTGCAAGCTTTTCTTGCTTAACTACATTAGAGCATTCAGAGCTTGTTGCCCTGAGATTACCGTTTATAATCACTCCATGCAGACCCAAAAAGAATTCCTCAAGCTCCGCGACCACCTAGAACAAAACATCGTTGGGCAATCTAATCTAATCGAACGCTTATTAATTGCGCTATTAAGTGGCGGACATATCTTACTCGAAGGACTTCCCGGTCTTGCCAAAACCACTGCTGTACATACCTTAGCCAGTGGCATCCACGCTTCTTTTCAGCATATTCAATTTACGCCGGATTTAATGCCTGCTGATCTTACCGGTAGTGATATTTATAGCTCCAACGATAGTGCATTTAAGTTTATTGAAGGCCCGTTGTTCCATGAAATTGTATTAGCTGATGAAATAAATCGTGCGCCACCTAAAGTTCAATCGGCATTGTTAGAAGCAATGCAAGAACACAAAATTACAGTGGGCGGTGTTACCCGTGATCTACCCGATTTATTTATTGTGATGGCGACCCAAAATCCATTAGAACAAAGTGGAACATATCCGCTACCCGAAGCTCAATTAGATCGTTTTTTATTGAATGTACTGATTGATTACCCCAGTGCTGAAGAAGAACTGCTGATTTTACAACGTGATCGTAAACTGCATTTTGGTGAAGATGAGAGCATAGTTGATAAGAACGATGCTTCAAAAACAGAATCATTAAAACCAGAAACGGTATTACAAGCACGGCGTGAAGTATCTGAAATTCATGTTAAAAAAGTGTTGGAAGAATACATTGTTAAGCTGGTTGGCATGACGCGAAACTTAGAAAATATAGATAAAGATTGGGCTGATTATTGCCGAGCAGGTGCATCGCCTAGAGCCTCTATTGCCCTGCTTCGTGCCAGTTGTGCAATGGCGTATATTAAAGGGCGCGATTATGTGACGCCTGCCGATATTGTTGAAGTTGCCCCTGATGTTTTACGTCATCGTATTTTTCTTAACCATAATGCTAAAGTGGCGGGGGTTGATGCGAGCAGTATTGTTGATCGCATATTATCTGAAGTGACGATTCCTTAGCTTGATGTTCTTACGATGAAATCAAACGCGCTATTATCACCGACAGAAATATCCGACCTGCGCTTGCAAGCACAACAACTACTTGGCTCAGAGAACCCCGCTCATAAATTAGATTCTCGTGATGCAGGTTGGTTGCCCACTAGCGCAAACGGAAGCGGCATGGATTATGCAGAGAGCAGAGCTTATCAACAAGGCGATGACCCACGCAGTATTAATTGGCGATTAAGCGCCAGAAGCACAGAAACCTATGTAAAAACTTACCACATGGAAGCGCGGCCCAGCGTGTGCGTGGTGTTGGATCA
>DQUJ01000214.1 GCA_015662325.1 Leucothrix mucor
AGTCGCTTAAAGCGTGTTCCTATTGCTATACGTTTGTTTGATAAACCGATTGTTTTATTTCGAAATAACGAGGGTCAAGCCCATGCGCTTGAAGATCGTTGTCGTCATCGTAATGCTTCTCTTTCTTGTGGCAAAGTGGTTGATGGTACGGTGCAATGTCCGTATCACGGCTGGCGATATGATGGCGCGGGGCGTTTAGTTGAAATTCCTTATAGTACCCAACTTCCAAACGAGACTATTCCCGCTTATACGTGTTACGAACAAGAGGGTTATGTTTGGGTTTGTGTGGGAACGCCAGATGAATCATCAAAACCTTATTCTTTTCCCCATTTATCAACAGAAGGATGGACAAGTTTTCGACTGGATACTTTATTTAAAGGTTCTGTCGAATCGTGTTTAGAAAATTTTCTGGATTGTCCACATGCAACGCAAGTACATAAAGCGTGGTTTCGTAGCCCAACGACTAAACTCGTTAAAGCGGTTGTGCGTTCTTTAGACGATGGGGCTGTCGCAGAATATTTTAATGAGCCTCGTGAAAAAAGTGTGGTGTGGTCTTTATTATCGCCAACGGGTGAGGAGATGAAACACACAGATCGTTTTATTGCACCGGCAACCAGTCAGGTTGATTATCAATTCAGTAAAGGTCGCCAATATACAATCAGTTCTTGTTGTACCCCAATTGATGATAAAACAACGCGGGTGCATACGGTGGTTAGTTTTAAATACGGCAAGCTTGGGGCGTTAGTGCGTTTGTTTTTTCAGCCTTTGTCATTATTTATTATTCGTCAAGATGTGCAGATCATGCGACAACAACACGATAATATTGAACGCTTTGGTCAACCCAAATTTAAAGTAACTCCTGAAGACTTATTATTTTCACCTATTTATAAATGGCGACAAGCGTTAAAAGAAGGTAAAGCGCCTCCTGAAGCTGGAGAAAAAACAGATGTGGAATTGCGTCTCTAAACAATCGCTTAAAAAAATAACCGCTGTTTGTGTTGCTGTTTTTATGATTATCGGTGCGATTTTTTATGCGTTACAAAACCAAGGGGGCTTACCAGGTGGTGGCATTGCTTTGGTGAAATTATGCTGGTTATTCTTGGTGATATTTTGTTGGTTTATCATCCCTTTATTGCTTCTTTTTGATTGTTTATCTCCTCTGCTTAAAGTAGCCATTTCTGTGTTTTTAAGCAGTATGGTATTACGTGCAGTGGTCGAATTAGTGATGATGTTTGGCACACATAATTGGCACCCACATTATGGAATAGGGCATGATGTTTTAATGGTTTTACTTTCTCTATTTTTAGGTTTTTTTGTATTTAAACAGTCGCGATTAATTGCGATTTATTTATTTGTCATGGCGATTCTTTTTACGATAGAATCTGGTTTCGCATGGTATATGTTACATAATGTACAGAGTAAAACGGGCGTGATTTTTTATGTACCTGCCGATCAAGCACATCAAAAAATATTAACAGTCACACTTATTATTGTTATAGCATTGCTGGCTTATATAGTGTTTTTTATAAGGAAATGGTTGTATGGAGCATCGCTTAAAAGCTGAAGTATTCGCGATTGGTTCATTATCAAATGAACAACAAGAAATGATGTTCAATTTATATTCCGATTATTATGAAGATTTTAAAGAGGCATTGTTTTATCAAGATTTAGCAGATAAACATTGGGCCATTATTCTAACGGATCAGCAGGGCGTTATTCGTGGCTTTAGCACGATGTATGTGGGTGATTATCAAGTGGATGGTCAGGTGATTCGCAGTGTTTTTTCGGGCGATACGATTATTCATCACGATTTCTGGGGTGAGCAAAGCTTGCCGATTGCGTGGTGCCGATTTATTGGTGAATTAAAAGCACAGCAAGCCGATATTCCCCTGTATTGGTTTTTGATTGTAAAAGGTCACCGTACCTACCGTTACTTACGTGTTTTTTCTAAAGTATTTTATCCTGTCTATTCAAACGCTACACCTAATAATATTCAAGTCATTATGGATCATTTAGGGAGTAACCATTTTGGTCAACAATACTCGCCTGATACGGGTTTGATACGGTTTAATGAGTCGCACGGTTATTTAAAAAAGGAATGGGCCGGTGTTGATCAGCCTGCATTAAAAAAACGAGACGTTCAATTTTTTGTAGACCGAAACCCGGGTTATCAAGCGGGAGATGAGTTAGTGTGTTTGACTGAGCTCACAGAAGATAATTTGCAACGTTACGCTCTCTCCGCCTTTCGTGAAGGTGTTGCGAGTATGCAGTCTTGATTAATAGGTTCTTAAATGTCTGAGGTAGAAACTATTTGGCAAGGCATTCATCAACAGTTGTCTGGAAGCCGAGAAGCGTTTGAAGCTAATTTAGAAAATACCCAACAGGTACAGCAAAAAGTATTGCTACAAATACTAAAAAACAATGCACAAACCCCCTTTGGAATGGAATATCAATTTTCTGATATTCATAGTGCGGAAGCATTTATTCAAGGTGTCCCCGTACATAATTACCAAGATTGTCGCCCCTATTTGGAAAATTTAGCAAAAGATGCGGATACAGATGTACTCTGCTTTGAAAAAACAGGTGGCAGTACGCAGGGAGTAAAGTTAATTCCTTATACTGTCGCTAGTTTGGCTTTGTTTCAAGAAGCACTTTTTCCTTGGTTTGATGATCTATTAGAGCATCGACCCAATATAAAAAAAGGCACTGCCTATTGGTCGATTAGCCCTGCCATGCGAGAAACCCAAACAACCGCGGGCGGACATCCTATTGGGCTTAGCAATGATGCCTTGTATTTTGGTGAAGCATTAGCTTATGAGATTAGTCAGATGCTGGCAGTATCGCCACAGGTAGTGGCGCTAACTAAACTGTCGGATTGGCGTTATCAAACCCTGTTAGCGTTATTATTAGCGGAAGATCTGAGCTTTATTTCGGTGTGGAGTCCTACTTTTTTATTATCATTAATCAATGGCTTGCCATTCTTAATAGATAAATTGCTTGATGATATTGAAGTGCAAGATAAATCAAGAGCATCTCATCTGCGTACTATTATTAAACAATCGAAAAATACGACGGCTGATCAAAAAATTAATACCCAAGCAATATGGCCACAACTCGATACACTGAGTTGCTGGACAGAGGGAAGCGCAGGGAGTTTTATTGCAGAATTGAAAGCATTATTCCCTCATGTGTATATTCAAGGTAAAGGCTTGTTAGCAACCGAAGGTGTAGTGACGATACCGCTACATAATGCGAAAGCAGCTGTTTTAGCAATTAATAGTGGCTTCTATGAATTTGTGGATGAAGACGGTGACTGTCAGTTGGCTCATCAATTACAATTAGGTCAACGCTATAGTGTATTAATCACCAATGAATCAGGACTTTATCGCTATCAATTGGGTGATAAGGTGCGCATGGAAGGTTTTTATTTAGGTGCGCCGATGTTGCATTTTATGGGGCGGGGCGCACATTGCAGTGATCTTTGTGGCGAAAAGCTCACAGAAGATTTTATTGTGGATGTGTTCGAACAGTATTCGAAACGTTCTAATAATCTAGGTTCTATACGGTTTTTATATCCAGAAGCATCGCCTACATTACACTATGTATTAGTAACAGAAACTGATATTGATGAAGCTGATTGTAAGCACTTGGATGAATTGCTGGGCGAAAATCCACAATACCGTTATGCGCGAGACATTGGGCAATTAGGCGCATTACAACATCGTGCAATTAATGATATTGGGGAGCGTTATACGCAGTGGCGATTGCAAAAGGGGCAAACGCTGGGTGATATTAAACCACCAGCTTTAATTACAGATACTGATTTTATTAATGAGTTGAGAACATGTGTCGTGAGTGATTTGTCATGAGTGCTTTTGAATTTACATTGGCGACCAAGGCAGACGATGCTTCTTTGCGTGAACGCATGAGTCACGATGCAATGGAAGGCACTATTGATGTCAGTTTTCGGCGTGAGCCTTGTTATTTTGCAGGAGCAGGTGTACAAGGCGAGACTATCCAGATTATCAAATGTGTCGATAAAAAAAAGCAGTGCATCGCAGGTATTGGCGCGCGTATGACGTCGGATGTTTATATCAACGGTCTTCGACAACGGATGGGGTATTTAAGTGATTTGCGTGCTGCGCCAGACTATCGAAAATCCACATTATTAGCGCGAGGCTATCGCTATTTACGGCAGTTGCACCAAGCAGATCCTGTACCCTTATACACCACAGTTATTTTAGATGGAAATCAACAGGCGCTGGATAATCTTACGGATGCAAGAGCAGGGCTACCGCGTTATCAAAACAAAGGGAGAATACTTACGCCGGCGATCCATTTGGATTTTAAACATAAACCATTCAAATTATCGGGTGTGGAGATTCAGCTAGCGGATAAACAATCACTCAATGAAGTATTTGAATTTGTGCAGAAGCAATATGCAAAAAAACAGTTTGCGCCTTATTATCAAGCCAGTGATTTAGAGGGCGCGCGTCTTAAAGGTTTACGTCCAGAAGATATTTATGTGGCACGGAAAAATCAAAAAATTGTGGGCGTAGTGGCCGCTTGGGATCAACGCGCTTTTCGACAAACCCATATAGAAGGTTATAATGGAGGGTTAAAATTAATCCGCCCGTTTTATAATATGATTGCAAAATTCACCCCATTAAAAGCGTTACCTGATAAGGGCAAAGCCGTGCCTTACTTCTACCTTGCATTAACAGCAATTAAGGGTGATAACCCCGACGTGTTTAAAGCGTTGCTGTCGAAGTTGTATGACGATAAACGCAACGGCGAATGGCATTACTTTATTGCGGGTTTGCATGAACGTAGTCCATTGCAAACCGTATTGTCTGAGTTTCGTTCTATTAAAGCAGCGGGGCATTTATTTATTGTGCATTATCCAGATGAGTCTGCTTTTTTTAATCAATTAGATGCACGTATTCCACACATTGAAATGGGAGCTATTTAGATGATGATGCGACTGCCTCATTGGAAAGATCCACGGGTTGCAGTAGCAGCATTGTTGTTTTCCTACATTATCATTGGTATCACAACGCTGGGTTTTAATCGCGGCCCATTGCAAATCATTAGCATTGTTTTATCGGCATGCTTATTGGATTTGGTTTTACATCGGCTGCTTAAAAAAGAATGGCTATTTCCGTTTAGTGCATTGATTACAGGTTTGTCACTGAGTATTTTGGTGAATTATGCACACGGCATGTGGATAGCATTGATTCCGGTATTTTTTGCGATTAGTTCTAAATATTTATTTACCGTAAACCAACGCTTGGTTTATAACCCATCGTTGTTTGGCATTGTGGTGAGCCTGCTGATTGCGGATAATATGATCAGTATTTCCCC
>DQUJ01000177.1 GCA_015662325.1 Leucothrix mucor
AATTATTAAAATACCAAGACCCGCAGAAGTTAAAGGTGTTTATCTGGCACCAGAAAATAGAAAAAATAAAATTCTTGTACGTTTCAATCAATACTGAAAAACAAAAAGGGTATAAGTCTTAAAACTTATACCCTTTTTTATTTCTGTACCAAGGCGTCATCTATAATCTTATTACTATCTTATCCATCATTACGATATGAACCGTTCAGCCATAACGTTCATCAAGATAACGATAAACAGCCAACAACCCCATCGCCTCTCCGCCTTTAGGTCGCCCTGCTCTATCACGGGTATTCCACGCCATCACATCAATATGTGCCCAATCGATATTTTCTGGCACAAATTCATTCAAGTACAACGCCGCTGTAATTGCGCCACCGTAACCTTCCGCAGAACAATTCATTATATCTGCGACACTACTGTCTAATTGGCTACGATAAGGTTGATGCATTGGCAGAGACCAAAGTAGCTCTCCTGTG
Organism: Leucothrix mucor; assembly: GCA_015662325.1. The sequence continues at coordinate 480 of DQUJ01000177.1, forward strand.
CCATGCGACGCCTGTTGAATTTCATTTAAAAGCAAAGGCTTATTACTGAAAAGCGCAGGAATTTCTGTGCCTACTGCTACTCTTGCCGCACCTGTTAATGTTGCAAAATCTATAATTAAATCTGGTGTGTTTTCACACGCATAGGTGAGCGCATCACATAACACTAAACGTCCTTCTGCATCGGTATTATCTACTTCTACTGATTTCCCCGAACGCGTATCTAGCACATCACCTGGTCGAAAGGCATTCGCCGATATTGCATTATCTACTGCTGGAATTAACACTTGTAAACGCACTTTCAAACCTAAAGACATAATTAAATTTGCCAAGCCCAAAACATGCGCTGCACCACCCATATCTTTTTTCATTAAGCGCATAAATTTTGATGGTTTTAAATCCAGACCGCCTGTATCAAAACAAACGCCTTTTCCAATCAAACACAACAAAGGATCGGATGATTGCCCCCATTCCATTTTCAAAAAACGGGGGTTATGCACACTAGCGCGACCGACTGCATGAATGGTGGGGTAGTTTTCATCGAGTAGTTCATCACCGACAATTTCTGTAAATTCAGCTTCGTACTGTTGTGCCAGTTCTTGCATCACTTCCGACAGATCTTCCGGCATCATGTGGCTTGCAGGTGCATTCACCAAATCTCGAACCAAAGTAAATGAGTCCACATAAGCATCTATTTTATTGATGTTTTCTTCTAATTCTTTATCCAGTTTCAAGATCGGTGGCGGCGTATTCTTAGTCATAAAATCTTGCTTAAAGAAGCCAAATTTATAGGCCCCTAAACCCCAGCCAATCGCTGCTTGCTCTCTGCTCTTTTTATCCCAATCACATTGTAAATGATAGGTATGTGCAGGTAACTGGCTCGACAAACGTGCAATCGACCAAATAGGGGCAGTCTCGACCTTATTCGCATCTACTTCGTGTACCCCAAACAGCACAGAGGAAATACTGCCATCCTCTGCAGGAATTAAACAAAACATATCAGGCTTTGCCTTAAAATCAGTTTGTTGTACCCAATTTTTCACAAGTGAAGGCTGTTCTTCTAAAAAATCATCAAGGGTGTTTTTTGTGAGTGGTATGAGTGGCGCACTGGCTACATTTTCAATCGTATACATTATTTGTGTCTCAAAAAAAGTGCATCAAAAAAGGGGTTCTTACAAGAAGCTTGTACACAATAGTATCGTGCCGTGCAACCTTCTCTTTTAAATAAGTGTAGCAGGCGCATAAAGTTTGCGCTTTATTTCATCGTATTCAGGGTGTGCTTTTGATAATAGCCCGTGCCTAATTAACAAATCAATATTCACCAAATTACAGTTGTCTTTAAATTCTTCGGTGTTGTGGATGTTATCGGTGATCTGCGCCATTTCTTCCAGCGGCATTAGAATAAACTCCTCCACCTCACCATCGGTATTTTCTGGCACAAAATCCTCGGGCAACCACAAATCATAATTAAACAAGGTATCAATATGCAAGCCACGGTGTGTTTCGCCACGGTAATGTAGTTCGCTGACTAACTCTGCTTTTTTCGATAGACGTTCTGGAATGTTAGCTTCTTCTGCCGACTCTTTAATGATATTGTCCATCAAACCAATGCCTGCGGGTTGGCCTCCTGCCACCATTTGATCGAGCATCCCCGGCCAAAAAGGTTTATCTCGGGCGCGACGCGCAATCCAAATGTGGGTGCCTGATGTCTTCTTCACTAAACCATTCAAATGCACGCCAAAACCACGCACTCCAAAAAAACTCACGGCAGCACGCTCGATTAATAAACGAGGCGTTTCTCCAAATTGATGGATAACCGCATAAGGCTCACCTACCCAAGAATCAATCACGCCAGATTCATGTAACGATTGAAGAATCGGTTGGCACGCTTTTGTACGCTGTTCAGGTGTCGCTAAATCACGATTGATGAAAACAGATCCTGTTTGATCTTGATTAAAAACCGAATCCCAGTTTAAAAGGTGAGACACAAAACTTTTCTGCATCCACCCCATCTGCTCATCAGCCACTATAAAAGGCACATAGTTTTCAGCAGAAAAAGAATGGCAACGTTTAATATGGTCTAAGTAACTCAAAATTCTTCCTCTATAGTTTTTTATGAAAACAATTAGCTAGATCATAAAAGTAAGCGCTAAGTTATTCAATTAATTAGTAATATATTTACTATATATCTACAACACAAGATCCTTAATTTTAATAACAACGTTACTTTATCTTATTTTTCAAACCTTTGATCACTCTATTAGTTTCGCCCCTGAATTTAATAACACAACATAATTACTGATAAATTCGGTGTAATAATTAAGTAAACCACCAAAATTAAAACAATAGATAAGGAAATTCTAAAATGAACCATGGAAAGATAAGCACCTCGCTTTTATTCCTCACCAGTATCGCATTAAGCGCTTGTGGCGGCGGATCAAGCACTAATCCGACTAACCCAAATCAAGTACAAACACCCTCGCAAACAGAACCAACGCGTGTAAGTAATGCAGATTGGCAAGACACACAAGTCCTCGCCCGTGAACAAATAGGCATTATGCAAATCACGATTGAAGGTTCACAACTGCATATTAATGCAAAAAATGTATGGCACAGAAATAGCGGGGGGCATATCCAAATCTTTCTTGATATTGATAATAACCCAGCCACAGGCTTTCGTTCTCGTGGCCTCGTTTGGTCATTAAGTGGTATTGATTACCTTATCCAAGACGGGTACTTATATAAATCAAGAACAAACAGTTCTGCTTGGAGCTGGGAACGTATTGCAGCAAATGTCAGCTTTACACCTAATGGCAACGATGTCGATATCAGATTAGAAACGTCCGAACTTGATGGCCTGTGTAATAGCTTTACCGCAGGTAATATTGCGCGTTACAGTAACTGGTATATCAAATCAATTTACCCCGTATCTCGAAAGCTAAAAAGCTATCAAGTAGATTCTTGTGGAAACAGCAATGATACGGTTGCACCTGTTATCAACTTAAATGGCGCAAACCCAATGACGCTGGCATTAAACACACCGTTTACTGACCCTGGCGCAACCGCATCAGATAATATTGATGGCAATATCTCTGACAATATCATTGCCACATCAACCGTGAATACAGCGATTGCTGGTTCTTACACTGTTATCTACAACGTATCAGATTCATCTGGAAACGAGACTGAAATCACCCGTAACGTGATTGTCGATGCAGCAACGCCTCAAGGTATTGTTATTGATGGTAACGCAGATGATTGGGCAGCGATTGCAGCTATATCAACAACCCCACAAGGTACACTTAAAGCATTCGATGATGAAACCAAACTATACATCTTAATTGAGTCAAACAATGTGGGTGCTAATACACAGCTCTTTTTAGACAGTGATAACAATGCACAAACAGGATTCCAGCTAGGCTACCAAACATGGCCAGGTGGTGCGGATTACATGATTGAGAATGATTCATTAGGTCGTGCAACGAGTAATTCACCTGAATGGACCTGGGATTTTAATAATCCAAACGCGACCGTAACGGCTAAAACAGCGAATGTAGTAGAAATTGCAATTAATAAATCTAACATTCAATCATTAGGCAACACTGTGTTACTTGGATTTATCAGTCGAGATGCTAACTGGGACGTGAAATACCTCCTTCCAGAAAGCCAGTTAAGTGTTTATCAGCTACTGCACACAAGTAACGTAAACAATGCACCTATAGCGCAGGATGATTCTACTTCATTAAATGCGGGCACTACTAAAACGATTAATGTAATCACAAATGATACCGATAGTGATGGTGATACATTGACAATTAGTGCAGTTGCTACAGCGCAAAATGGAACAACAGCAATCACTGCTAATAACCAAATTAGTTATACGCCAAATGCAGGATTTACTGGCGCAGATAGCTTCACTTACACTATTAATGATGGTAACGGTCATAACGCCACTGCAACGGTTAGCGTAACAGTAGTCTCTACTAACCAAGCACCCACTGCGGTTAATGATACTGCAGCAACTGCAGCGGCAACCAATATCGTTGTTAATGTATTAAGTAACGATACAGACCCTGATAGTGACGCTTTAACCCTTGCATCTGTAAGTACGGCGCAAAATGGCACAGCTGTGATTTCTGGAAACAGCATTAGCTACACGCCGAATGCAAGCTTCTCGGGCACAGATACTTTTACCTATACAATTAGCGATGGTAACGGACATACTGCAACAGCAACGGTCGCTATCACCGTTGCACCACCTGCGGTTAATCACGCGCCCGATGCTGTTGAAGATGCGCCTAGCACCAATCACACGGTAGCAATTACGATAGATGTGTTAGCCAATGATACAGACCCAGATGGTGATACATTAACGGTTACATCAATCACCCCCCCATCGTTTGGTACAGCCACCTTAAATACAAACGGTACGGTACTGTTTGACCCACAAGGTAATGTCGGCAGTATCTCATTTAGTTATACCATTTCTGATGGACGTGGTGGAACGGATACTACGGTAGTGACCGTTGCATCATCTGACCCAAGTGATGGTAACAATAGCTTTCCAACTATTTTAAATGACAATGTAACCACACCCATCAACACCGCTATTCTTATTGATGTATTTGCTAACGATACCGATGCAGATGGTGATACATTAATACTCGATCAAGTGGATAGTGGCTCACATGGAACAACGACAAAGGTAGGTAGCAAAGTGTTATACACGCCTGTAGCAGGTTTCACTGGAACTGATACCTTCTACTATGGTGCACATGATGGTCATGGCCATAATGGTGCGGGGTTAGTGACTATTACAGTGACGCCATAATACTGTGTAGTATTTACAACTAAAAAGTAAAAGCCAGCTCAACAAAAAGCCAAAGATTAATTTCTTTGGCTTTTTTTATGCCTGTTACATTTATCACATGCTTTTATCCATTCATCTTATCCCCTCTAACCAAAATCTATTCA
>DQUJ01000071.1 GCA_015662325.1 Leucothrix mucor
ATCTTGCCAAAAATACGGAAGATTTAACATAGTAAGTCCGTTTAACAACATACCTACAAATATTGCGCCGACAATGGTTCCGAAGGCGTTAGGCTTTCGTGCGCCAAGCACTGCAAAACCAATTAGAGCAGCGCCAACCGCGTCTAATAACAAGCCTGAACCGCTGGAAACATCGCCACGACCTATACGCGCGGCTAATAAAACACCACCAAAAGAGGCGATTGTTCCTGATAACACATAAGCCATAATTCGGTAGCGATCTACCTTTGCACCCACTAAGCGCGCAGCTTCAGCATTGCCACCAATGGCATAAAATACACGCCCCCAACGGGTGTGTTCTAAAATGATATAAACAATAAGCGCTAGAACGAGCATAAATATGACAGGCATGGGAATCAGGTCAAAGACCCTGCCTTGCCCTAAATAGAGGAAACTTTCACTAAATTCACCCACTGCTTCTTCACCATCGGCCAACATCATGCCAGTACCGATAGAGCGACCACCCGATGGAATTAATTGAAGCCCTTGAATAAGAAACATCATGCCAAGCGTGGCTAATAAATCGGGGATTTTTACTTTTACAATTAATAGCCCATTAACTAGACCAATCATTGCGCCAATCGATAAACAGACAATAACGGCGGTCAAACCACTCATTTCTAAAACAACCATGCAGTAAGATGCCATCATCACAGACATTGCTGCTGTAGAGCCCACAGACAAATCAAAGCCATCAATAACCAGTGTGAACGTCACGCCTAGAGCGAGTATGCCGTAAATGGTGACGCCTAATAAGATTGAGAATAAATTAGACCAGCTCCAAAATGCAGGTTGCGCCAAACCAAATCCTATAAAGGATAATGCGATAACGATTAAAAAACCGTATTTAATTGAAAATTCGGTAAATTTTTCCATAACTATACCTGCTGTGCCTGTTTGATTTCATCAGGCGATTGAGATGTCCAATGTAAGAGTGTTTGACGATCAATATCGTTAATCGTTTGTTCGCCCACAATTTGCGCGTGACTCATGACCAAAACTCTGTCGGCTACTTCTAGAACTTCATCCAAATCGGATGCCAACATTAAAATGGCACGATCACCAAGGTTTGTGTGGATAAAGGCATTAATATCTTGGCGTGAGCGAATATCAACGCCCTGAAATGGCTCATCTAGGATCAATAAGTTAAATTCTTTCATGAGCCAACGAGCGACGATAACTTTTTGTTGATTGCCACCAGATAACTCATCAATATCTGATTTTTCACTTTCGCATTTAATACCCATTGCAGAAACCATGCGTGTCGCTTCAGCTGATTCATTGCGATGTCTTAGCAAACCAAATAAATTACTAAAACTACCAAGAAAAGGCAGCGTAATGTTTTTACGGATGGTGAAGTCTGGGATAATCGCATTGTTTGAACGGTCTTTTGGCACCATAAACACACCGTTGTCGATAGCGTCTTTTACTGTTTTATTATTAATGGGTTTGCCATCAATTAAAACATCGCCTGAAAAGGGCTGAATTAAACCAAATAGTACGCCTGCAAGGTCACTTTTTCCTGCCCCGATTAATCCTGTTATGCCGACTATTTCACCGCTATGAATTTTTATATTTAACGGGACTTGTCCTTCCTTAATAACAAGATTACGCACTTCTAATTTTGCCACCGTGCTTTCAGATATTTGAGGTTGCTGACGTTCTACTTTTTTATCAAGCTCGCCCACCATTGCATTAACAATTTGTTTAACACTAAAAGGCTTTTCTAAAACGCCACCAAACTTTCCATCTTTAATGACACCTACCCGATCTGCAATACGTTCAATTTCATGCAAACGATGGGATACGTATAAAATGGTAACACCTGAGTCTCTAAGACGAAAAAGCATTTTAAACAGCTTTTCTGATTCTCTTTCTGATATTGAAGAGGTAGGTTCATCTAAAATTAATAATTTAGGATTAGCGGCTAGGGCACGGGCAATGGCTATTCGCTGTCGCTGGCTTTGTTCTAGCTCAGAAACCTCCGTTTC
>DQUJ01000157.1 GCA_015662325.1 Leucothrix mucor
CGATAATTCTTAACAATAAACTCAGCATAACTTTTAATCATTATCCAATAATCCTTTATATGATTTTTATGGTTTAAGCAGTTCTAACTGATCAATTAAACCATGACCACAGCTCATCAATGTTTCTAAACTTTGGGTGCTTTTAGCCAAGCCCAAACAACCTTCCAATGTTGCTACAAAAAGTACGCCAAGTTGTTTTGCATCGGCTTCTTGGCGAACATTCCCTGCTTTTTTTCCACGTTCTACCGCTTCTTCAACAGCATCTTGCCATTCAGTGTAAACACCGTTAATACGGCTTCTAAAGCCTTCATCAATGGGCGACATTTCTTGTGCTAAGTTATTCAACGGACAACCCAAACGAACATCTTTCTCCGTCATTCGCTGCCCTGATTCTAATAGTATTTGCTGAATAGTTTCGATAGGTGTATCGGTATTCTTTAAAGGATCAATCCAATTTGCTTTAAGCGTGGTGTAGATAACTTCATCCACAACGGCATACCCCAACTCCATTTTATTTTTAAAATGGTGATAAAGCGCACCCTTGGTTGTGTCTGTGTTTTTAAGAATATTGCTGAGGCTAGCCGCTTGAAAACCACGATGATAAATCTCATCAAACGCAGCCATAAGGATTTTCCCACGCGTTTCGGTGCTTTTATCAAGAGTGGTATTACCGCCCCGACACCGGTTACACGACCAGATGTGCCACCATTGTTTGGGTTTATCGCCGAAAAAAGAAGGATTAGACATGCGCGCATTCTGACATACATACCAGTCGGTATGCAACAGTTAATGAATTTTTATTTTGCTCAAGCCCTCCCTACTTTTACATGATATTTTTAACGCAAAGATATTAAAAAGAGGTATTCGCAAAGAACGCAGAGTTAATCTTGTTTTCCTTCCGCGTTCTTCCGTGTGTTCCGTAGCAAAAGCATCATGCAAAAGTGGGGGGGTGTGCTTTGAGTTTATTATAATTACTCTTCCTGCCAAGCACCAATAAACAACTTATCATCCTGAAAATAGTGCGGCGGTATTTCAAGCCGATAACCTTGCAAGCCTTTGTCCTTCTCTCGCCCAGAGGTATCAAACCGCATGCTGGTACATGTATCTTTAAAACCATCGCCCTCATTAAATAAAGGACAGTTCCCAGAATCACCATAATTATAATAAACAAAATAGTCTTGTGTGATTGATCGTAACCACCCATTCAATGAAGGGTGCGGTATCTTTGGAAGGTATTTTGTGGGCCGAAACTTAGGGTTTCCTTTACGTTTTAATACTGCTACTTCTTTTCCATCCAAGCGTGTTTTCCTTATTTCACCTTTTCGCATCCCCTCTAAATCCAGCGAGACGAGTACGCTTGTCATCTCTTTGCTCTTTTGTGTTTCATTCGCGCCAATAAAAAGAGACTTCACAAACACTACAAGTAACACCAAAAGCGCTACTAATAATAATATTTTTAAAACAACACGATAGATTAAACGCTTGTCCACTTTTAAACCTTAAAGAACTGACAAAGTCCCCATTATAATTCTA
>DQUJ01000056.1 GCA_015662325.1 Leucothrix mucor
CTGGCTTTACAGATTTTTTAACTAAGGTGAAAAAGAGTGTATCAAAAAGAGGCTCTTCAATGTTATTTAAAGTCTGTTTTAAACCAATAACACAATCTAAGCCAGCATAGTAATTTGCCATTTTTGCTATCCCTGTTTGCTGATCCGCACTGTCACGATAACTGCGCCAGTGTATTGTTAAAGGCAGTTTATCTAATTGCGTTTTGGGTGGTTCAATCTCGCGCTCAGTTGATCTTTCCACAAACAATGGCATTCTTTTTTCTTCAACCCAAACGCGTGTATTCGCATGTGCTAACGTCACATGGCGCAAGGCTTCCCAAGGTTCTAGTGCAATCAAAAAATCGAGCTTACCTTTGGGAATCCCCTGCCCTAATGTGACTGGTTTTTGCTGTGTTCGCTGTGCCTTTAACACTCTAAATTCAGCAAAAACAGTTCCTAAGGATTGCGCCCCACCTTTATGCACCGTGAACTGGCAAGCATAACCCGACTGTTTCAAAAACTCGGCAAGCACCTTTGCAAGACTATTAATTCCTTGCCCGCCGATACCTGCAATAATAAAATTCAATTGAGAATCATCCATTTGACGGGCATCTCATTGGCTATCACCAAAATCATTCACTTCAATCGCCTCATTCGGGCAGACATCCAAACAGGCGGTACAGCGCCTGCAACTCTGTAAATCAATATTTAACAACTGGCTTTCTGCATCGTTAATAATCGCAGGGCATTGCAGTTTTTCGTAGCATAAACGACAGCCATTACAGCGTTCATTATGAATATAAAGAGTGCGTTCTTTAAAGCGTCTTATCGCTTCTTGATTAGGTTGAAGCGCACAATCACCGCGTAACCAAATTACTTTTACACCTTGAATTTGTTGCGCTGTTTTAATTGTTTCTGTCACCTTGGATGATTTAAACGCATTGACTTCAAAAATGTGATTTACACCAATGGCTTCCAATAACTTTCGCATATCGGTTTTACCCGATGAGGTCGGCGAGTCTTGGTGCCCAGTCATGGCGATACTGCGATTATCAAAAATAATATGCGTGAGGTTAATATTATTTTCGACCGCACTTTGTAAAGAAATCATTCCGCCGTGAAAGAAGCTCCCCTCTCCCCCCGTTGAAACAAGGGACTGCTCGGGCAGTAAATGTGCAATGCCTTGTGATACACCAATACCTGCATTCATGCACAAAAGCCAATCGGTACGATGCGGCGGAAGAGATGAACAGCCAATGTCTCCACCAATAATACCGACTTGATTGCTGTTCAGATCATTATCAATATCTTCAACTGTGGTATTAACGGCATTGATATTTAAGGCTTGGTCGATACCGTAAAAGCTGGAACGATGCGGGCAACCTTCGCAAAAAGTACCGGGGCGTTCGGGGCAATCAACCGTTATTGAGAAAGTGTTTTCTACTTTGTCTGCTGTTTTTCCTGCTGTTTTCTCTTTCTCTTCGCTTTCGTATTCATTGTTGCATTCATCAGTAAATTCACTGCGCAAAAAATATCTAATTTGCTCATCAGCTAACTCCCCCCAGATTGGAAAAAGCGCTTTTCCTTGCACACTACAGTCAACCTTGCCAAAGGCTTCTCGCTTGATCATCGTTTCTAAAAAACCGTCTTGGTCTTCTGCAATAATAATTTTTTGCTTGTTCTTTGCAAAGTTGACAAAATCATCAATATTCAATGGGTAGGTCAACTCTATATTAAGCAGCTGGATTTTATCGCTCAAGCCCAATGATTCAATCACCTCATAACAAACGCTAAAACTCGCGCCGCGTGTGACCATGCCAAAATCTGCCTGTGGATTAAAATAAGCATTAGCAGGCAGGTGATTACCCTGTTGAAACGTTTGTAAGCGTAAAATATGATCGCGATGATTTTTGACCGCTTTGGCACCGACGTTAATTAATGTTTCAGGGTCTTTCTGGAAAGCAAACGGGCGTGTAGGAAGGATGTTTTTTGTACGTGTGATTTGTTGCGATTGATACGCAATACGTCCTGGCACAAACACTAAAACAGGCAACCTAGCCTGCTCTGATAATTCAAATGCGTGCTTAACCGAATCATAAACTGCTTGTACTGTGGCGGGTTCAATCAACGGCAAATTAAACTGTGGCGCATACCAATGCACATCTTCTTCCCCCGTGCTACTGCGTGCGCCAGGGTCTGTCCCTACCACAATCACCATTCCGCCTTTGATTTTAGTCACAGCCGAATAGTTAAGTGGATCGGATGCAATATTTAACCCCACATGCTTCATCACCAATAAAGAGCGTGCGCCACACAAGCTTGCTCCCATTACAGCAAGGCTTGCAATGTGTTCATTTAAAGCATGATTAATAAGATACGTTGATGAATCGTTCGAGCTTTTAAGATCAGCTTCTAAAACATCCACCACACGATTAACAGGTGAGCCGGGGTAATGAGAAATGTAATTAACCGCTGCATCTTGCGCGGCCCATGCAATGGCATCGTTGCCGTCACCAAACATATCACCAACATCGTCACCCAAAACATCACCCAAACAGGCATCTAAATCTGATATGGCATCACTCATCAATACCCTCCTGCTTTAAGAGTTGATGCGCTTCTTTTAAATAATCAAAATCACTGGGGTGGAAATCTTTTCTAAAATAAGCCAACAAACCACGGCGCATTTGTCGATTAATTCCTTTAAATTTTTTGCCGTATTGGCGCTTATACTTAAATGCTTTTAAAGGCGATATTCTATCTTGCCACAAAAACATAACCGTGCTGAGAGTGGACCATAACAGCATATCAAAAGAGGTCATTAAAAATGCCATGATACGCATTGCATTACTGACTTCGACCGCTTGCATTACATCAAACGCAACACTGCGATGCTCCACTTCTTCGGCAGAATGCCAAATAACTAATTTTCGCATCGTAGGGTCTACATTTTCTAATAATTCTGGATGGCTCAGTACAATACCTGCAATGGTGGCAGTGTAATGTTCTGCCGCCGCGGTAAGAGATAAACGAAGTTTAGGCGTTGCCATACGCTCGATAAAAGCGGCGTAGCGTTTGTACCAACGCAAAAACCGAGTAATTTTATAACCCTGACGTTCCAACACGTGAAAATAGTCTTCATGCGCTTGGGCATGTTTGATTTCTTGCCCCGTAAAACCTTTGATTTGTTTGAGTAACTGCGGGGCTTTTATTTCTTTACGAAAATACATAACAGAGCGCACAAAAAAGCGTTCGAACTCGGGGAATAATAAATTATAACCATTAAAGTTATGTGTAATAACGGGGTTATCGTTAAACCAATAACGTGGAATATCGCGTTCAAAATCAAATTTTGGTTGACGAATTTTGATTGAATGTGAGGTTTGCTTACTCATATAAGGAAGCATAATAAAGCAGAAAACTAATTAACGCCTATTTCTTTATCACTTTTCTATTATCAAGTACCTCAAGAATAATCTCATCATTGTTCATCAGATAACGTCTATCAAATATCTGCCACCACCACTTCAAGCGCATAGCGTGCAAAGATCTCTATGAAAGCTTCTCTTGTCACCCATTAACAACCACTGATAATAAATTAAAGTAATTCACCTCTAATTTATATATAATAAAAAGATAAATACTAAGCCCCCATTAACTTAGTAATCAGTTTCAAGCGGTCTCTCGGAAGGATATTAATTGTGGACGATAAAAGAATCAGCTCGGAATTTATTTACCGTGCTGTCGACATACTCATTATTCTATTCACCCTATTTTTGGGGGCTCCCTACACTAATTTTTATAACGTAGAAGGCTACTTAATTGCAGGCATGAGTGCGGTTATGATTTTTGGCTTTGTGGGGCGAGTGACCGATATTTACACATCATGGAGTGGACGCCCCCTGCGTGATGAAGCGGTAAGAATTTCACTGGCGTGGCTTATTACTTTTTTAGTGTTAATTTTCATCGCCTTTGTAACTAAAACCAGTGAGCAGTTTTCTCGCGTTGTTTTAGTTGCATGGTTTGTGGCTACACCCTTATTGCTTATTCTCGGGCGTTACTTGCTGCGTTTATTATTTTGCCATTTACGCCGTTTAGGTATTAATAACCGTACTATTGCTATTATCGGTATGACTCAACA
>DQUJ01000096.1 GCA_015662325.1 Leucothrix mucor
AATCAGCACCTATCGTGAGCAATATGGTGTCGGCTGAATAACCGCTCAGTCTATTAATCAAGAGTGACGACTGTTATATTAATGAGTAACTTATGATTAATGGTGATAACCGCTTACTCTAATCCGTACCCGTAAACGTCTAAAATCATGCGCCGACAAACTATCAGGCATAAATATCACATTGTATGTTTTATGCTTTAAATCCTTAAAATTTAAAATCACCAGAAAGGGGCTAATAAAACTATTGGCTTGTAACTCCACTGATATTTTATCTTTATTATTAGCCGTAATAACTGCCCAATTTCTGGCTGTATCTTGATGTATTGAAATTACGCAATTATTGAGTTTTTGCCACAAATTTAAACGTGCGTAATAAATAAATGAAAATAAAATAAGTATTGTGATAATAAGTAGTCCAAACCAAGGCAATGATACAAAAAATATCACAAAAATTATTGCGGAAAAATGTGGAACACTAATAAGTAGAAATTTAAGAAAAGATGCTTTAACGGGTACTGTCAACGGCACATTAAGCTGGGTCTCTATGTACTGTTTATTATCTGAGCGCGTCATTGCTATGTAGGATTGCTAAAAAAGCGCGATTTCTTCATCATTAAGAAATCGCCATTTGCCTGCTTTCAAATCATCATCAAGACTAATTTCTCCTATTCTCTCACGATGCAATTTTACTACATGATTCCCCACTGCTGCCATCATACGTCTGACCTGATGGTATTTACCTTCAGAAAGGGTCATACGGATTACATGATCATTTACCACTTCAATTTCAGCGGGCAGTGAACGCTTCTTCTCTTTTTTAAGTTGAACGCCTTCGCTTAAGATACGAATCTGATTCTCGGTGATGGCAGAATCTAAATCGACACAATAAATCTTTTTATGTTCATAATTTGGGGAAGTTACCCGATGCAACCATTGCCCATCATCTGTGATCAAAACTAAGCCTGTGGTATCAATATCTAGACGTCCTGCAATGTGCAGGGTGTCGGCACGTGGTAACAGCAGTGAATCAAAGACGGTAGGATGATCTTTATCTTTATTAGCACACACCAGCCCCACTGGTTTGTTAAACATAATATAGCGTGGTTGCGTTTTGCTAATCGCAACACCCATGTATTCAACAATGGAATCATCATTAACTTGTTGGCCGGCGATTTTTGCAACATCACCGTTTATTTTAATTTTGCCACTACGAATCACTGATTTTGCTTGCGAGCGTGTGAATGCGGTTGAGTTTGAAATGAATTTATCTAGGCGCATTAATTTATAAAACTATATTAATATAACAGCTAATTTAATTGTTCAGGGTGTTTATATTTTGCTTAAGACAAGGTGCATTCGCACGGAGAATGTGACTTTCGAGTACGGATGCAACGCAGTACTGGAACAAAAGATAATAAACTGAGCAGTTAAATTAAATTGAGTATGGATTTCTTAATACCATCGTATGATCTCTATCTGGCCCTGTCGAAATAATATCTGCAGGAGTCTCTAACAACTCTTCCATACGTTTAAGGTATGCCTTTGCCTTTTCAGGAAGATCATCGTATTCCGTAATCCCGTAGGTTTTACTCATCCAGCCTTCGTGTTCTTCATACACAGGCGTACAACGTGTAAAGTCAGTGGTGTTAATCGGTGGTACTTCCATTGTCACGCCATCTAGCTCGTAAGCAACACAAATTTTAATGGTTTCTACAGCATCTAAAACATCCAGCTTAGTCACACAAATACCCGTAATGCTATTGACTTGCATCGAACGACGTAGCGCGACTGCATCTAACCAACCACAACGACGATCACGCCCGGTTGTTGCGCCTTGTTCATGCCCTACTTCTGCAATGTGTTCGCCAACATCATCAAATAATTCGGTTGGGAAAGGCCCTGAACCTACGCGCGTGGTGTAGGCTTTAGTAATACCTAGAATGTAATCAAGATTATTGGGCCCTACGCCAGAACCCGTACAGGCGCCACCAGCGGTGGTGCTAGATGAAGTCACATACGGATACGTACCGTGATCAATGTCAAGCAAGGTTCCTTGTGCGCCTTCAAACATGATGTTTTTGCCTGCTTTGCGCAATTTGTGCAAAGTATCGGGCACATCAATAATCATTGGGCGTAGTTTTTCTGCCATGATGAGGCTTTCTGTCAATACTTTTTCATAGCTGACTTCTTCCGCTTTGAAATAATTTTTCAACATGAAATTGTGATATTCCATCACTTCTTTTAGCTTTTCGGTGAAGCGTTCGGTATTGAGCATATCGCCCAAACGTAAACCACGACGAGAGATTTTATCTTCGTACGCAGGCCCAATACCACGACCGGTTGTACCAATCGCTTTGTTACCCCGTGCGACTTCGCGTGCGGCATCTAAAGCAACATGATAAGGCAAGATTAACTGACAGGCTTCGGAGAGTTTTAAACGCTCCGTTGCTGGCACACCTTCTTTTTCCAGCATATCTAATTCTTCTAGCAAAGCATCGGGTGCAAGCACTACGCCATTGCCGATAATACATTCAACGCCTTCGCGTAACACGCCAGACGGTATTAAGTGAAGGACGGTTTTTTTGCCATCAATTACCAAGGTATGACCGGCATTGTGACCGCCTTGGAAACGTACTACAGCGGAGGCATCTTCGGTTAAAAGATCAACGACCTTACCTTTGCCTTCATCCCCCCATTGGGTTCCCAGTACTACAACACTCTTTCCCATCTTCTCAATTTCCTTTTAAATTCAATTGATCTCTTAACTGCTAAAAACTTGTAATTTAAAATACTTCAACGACCCAATCATCGCCTTTCTTTACTATGATTCGATTACAACCGTGTTGTTGTAATTGCGCAGACGTAAAATCTGTTTTCTGATCTAATTGGCGAATAACCTGCTCGCCTTGTGCACGTAAACGTTTAATCATACTATTCAACGCTTGATCGGTACTGTTTGGCGCTAAAATCCCGTTGACACCCAAACTATTGACCAACGTAACTGTGTCTAATGATAAATTAAACAGTGTGCGTAAATCGGTGCTAAAACCAATCGCAGGGCGCGGGTTTCCAAAGGCTTTGCCAATACCATCATAACGACCGCCTGATGCTATCGAGCGTCCACAACCGGGCAGATAAAGCGTATACATAATACCCGTATGATACGAATAACCGCGCATTTCTGCTAAATCTATATGCAGTTGAATATTCGAGAAGCTACTCTGCGTTAAGTTAGCGATGTCTTGCATATGCTCTAAAGCCGCTAGCACTGATTTACCTGCATTGCGCAATTTACTTTTGGCTTTATCAATAATATCGACAGAACCGCTTAACAAGGGTAGTGCTTGTAACATATCGCTATCCGATTGCGAAAACCCTTGCGCCACCAGCCATGTATCAATCTCTGGAATGGACTTTCTGGATAACATATCAAAATAATCATCTTGCTGTTGCTGATCTAAACCGACGTGTTCTGCCAATTCTCTGGCAACACCGACATGCCCAAGATCAAGAACTAAATCATTTATTTCGAGGTTATAAAAAGTGTCGAGCATCAATGATATGATTTCAATATCACTTTCATAACCAGAATGACCAAATAATTCTGCGCCCACTTGAACGGGCGAGCGAGATCCACCTTGTTGCGCGCTACGCGTACGCAACACTGTACCGATATAACAGAGACGGTTAATCGCCTCTTCACCGCTATTTTCAGCATCGTTATCAGCAACATTAGACAAATGATGCGCATCAATACGCGCCACCTGCGGTGTAATATCCGCACGTACACCCATTAAACGTCCGTTTAATTGGTCGGTGATTTTAAAGGTTTGCAAATCTAATTGCGTACCCACTCCCGCACGTAATGATTCCATATATTCAACCAACGGTGGCATCACCAAGCGGTAGCCCCAGGTTGCATAGAGATCAATTAAGTGACGGCGCAACGCCTCTAGCTTTTGCGCTTCATCGGGTAATGATTCGTTTATTCCGTCAGGAAGTAACCAAGTATTCATTCAATCGTATTCTTTAAAGTATATAGGTTAAGGAGTCGTTTACTAAACAAGATAGAGTAATACTAAACCCGCAAGGATACTACCAAAACCCACCATCCTTAATGCGCTTTCAGGCATCTCTTGCATCACTTTGTACATGTTTTTGATGCTACTTGGCTTTAGAAAGGGCATTAACCCTTCGAGGATTAATAATAACGCAACCGCGTTAAGTAAATCATGCCAATTCATGGGTTTTGCAATATCAACTCAACTGCTCTCTATGCATTACTCTACGAGTAAATTTGTACTTTTAGGACTGATACTCTGCCCTTTAAAATACTTGAAAAACTCAGCATCAGGTTCTATTACCATCACATCACCTGATTTACCCAGTGATTTTCTGTACGCTTGTAAACTACGGTAAAACGCATAAAACTCTGCGTCTTGTTCATATGCAGATGCATAAATCTCAGCTGATTTAGCATCACCATCACCGCGTATTTTTTCTGCATCACGATAGGCATTGGCTTCTATGATTGTCGCTTGACGATCAGCAACGGCTCGAATTTTCTCACCTTCTGCCTGACCTCTAGAACGAAAATCCTGAGCCACACGTTGACGTTCTGAACGCATTCTTTGGTAAACCGAATCACTAACCGATTCAGGGAAATCTATCTGGCTAACCCGTGCATCAACGATGGTAATACCCAGTTGTTTTGCAGAGGCCGCAGATTTATCACGCAATGCTGTCATGATTTCGCCACGCTCGCCTGTAATCGCTTCTTGAATGGTGCGTTTACTAAACTCATTACGTAAACCGTCTTTCATAATGCTTTCTAAACGGTTTGAGGCGCGATCAAAATCACCACGCGTTGTACGATAAAATAAGCTGGTATCATCAATTTTCCATTTTACAAAAAAATCAACTTTAACGTACTTTTTCTCATTGGTTAGAAAACGGTCGGGTTGCGCATCTAATGTTAAGATCAATTTAGAAAACTTTTCTACCGTATTCATAAAGGGCACTTTAAAATGAAGCCCTGGTTGAATATCTGTTTCTACAATTTCTTTAAATCGAAATTTAATGGCTGTTTCACGTTCATCAACCGTATAGGTAGACGTAAACAAAAAGAAGGCAATTGCCGCTAATATTAAAATAATCGTATTTTTCATGATTATCTCCCCTGCCTAGTTGTGGTACTACGTGATGAGCTGCTGGAAGAACGGCTTTGAGCGTTCTGTTTTCTTAACATTTGCTCGACAGCACCTGAAATAGCAGGATCAGCACCCTGACTATTCGACGATGTGCCATCTTGCATTTGATTAAGTGGTAAATAAAGCAGGTTATTGCCTGATTTTGTATCCACCATAATCTTTCTACTGTTTTCGTAAACACCTTCAATAGTTTCGAGATATAAACGTTTTCGCGTTACTTCGGGGGCTTTTCGATATTCTGCCACTAGCTGTTTAAAGCGTGAAGCATCACCTTCTGCGCGCGCTACAATCCTACTTTTATACGCAATCGCATCTTCAGATAAACGTGATGCATTACCTTCTGCAACAGGCACTACTTTTTTAGAATAGGTTTCTGCTTGGTTTTTGTAGCGATCTTTATCTTCTCGCGCGCGGTTAGCATCATCAAAGGCATCTTTTACCTGTTGCGGGGCTTCGGCATCGGTGACATTCACTTTCATCACTTCAATTCCCGATTTATATTCATCCATTATTTTTTGCATAACCTGTTTAATATCTGGACCAAGAGATGCACGATTTTCTTTCAAAATCGAATCCATTGAATTACGTCCTGCAATTTCTCTTATTGCACTGCGCATCACTTGAAACAAAGTACCAACGGTTTGATTTCTTTCATAGTCTGCTAAATACACATTAAACAGGTAATCTTCCACGTTTTTAATTTTGTATTGCGCAGTCACACCTAAATCAACGATGTTTTCATCTTTGGTCAGCATGTGAGTACGATCTTCTGCGGTACGGTTTCTATCTACATCCACTAACTCCACATCTTCAATCGGGTAAGGTAAATGCCAATGTAGACCTGGGAGAGTGGTTTCTTCATAAGCGCCAAATTGAAAAACAACACCACGCTGAGCAGAATCGATAGTGTAAAAACCTGTAGCTAACCAAGCACCTAATGCAACTAAACCGATTAATAACAGTGTCGAACCGCTAGGGCCATCGCTGCCCGATTTAGAACCGCCAGAACCGCCTGATTTTTTGTTACCAAACAATCCACCCAGTTTTTCATTCATCTTCTTTGTAATATCTTCGATATTATTATTCGAATTATTGTTTGAACTGTTACCTGAATTTGATGACTTGTCACCTGAGCTGTTTTTGCTCCAAGGATCTTTGTCTTTACTACTACCTGGTTCATTCCAAGGCATAGGTTTAACTCCGTTTTTAATAAAATGTGTTGTGTCTATCATTGTGATTGTTTTTACAAATACAACACAGACATAACGTCTAAGATTGTATCGTGCTAGCTTATTGTAGTGCAATCTAAAGTTTCTTGTTTTTAAGTTGATATTAATTGCATAATGTCAGGATTTATTAATAGCCCACAATAATCTTATGACGCGTTCAAATGAATCACCATCCGATCATAAGCAGATGGCTTCACACCAGCCATTTCTGCCTGATTCTGACAATGATAAAATAGAATCTCTACAACAAGAAACGGCAGAAACATTGGGGCTTCCTCGCTATTTTTCAGACAATCTAAACGTCGGTGGCAACGGCCCAAAATTAGCGGTCATCCCAGCGGGACAATAC
>DQUJ01000080.1 GCA_015662325.1 Leucothrix mucor
ATATATTTAAAATAATTCATAGAGGGATTATTGCGATCAGAATCATTCTAATCAAATGATTTTTTAAAAAAATCAGGAAGAGGGGTTAGTTTACCAGTTTCTTTCCAACCTTTATCTTGAGCAACGGTAGAAAAGTTATCAATACGATCTTGGTCTAATGGGTGAGTACTAAAAAGTTCAGCGGGTTCTTCTGCACCTATATCACTATTAGCATGTTCATTCCTTTTATCACTGAGTAGTAAGCGTAAGCACTGATTCTACCATTTATCCTTGTTAAGGGTGTGTTTATCTATACATCAGAAGTTTATTTGCGCTGCTCTGGATTGCATCGCTATGAACTATCAGCTGGTACAAAATAGTGCAGTAGTTTTTAAATTCTTAAATAATTTTTGATAAAGGTACGATTAAAATGAAAATAAATTTAAATAGGCATAAGTTTCCAGCTGGTTTTGGAAAGCTCTTTATGGGGAGTCTCACATTAACCTCTGCATTATTAGCCTCTCAATCAGGATATGCTGGCCCTGTACATGCCTTCATTGCAGATGAGCATAACGACGGCCCAACAACCCCAACGGGTAATCGGATTCTTGAAATAGACGTTGAGAATATGTCTTTGGTGAACTCGCTTGATGTACCGGGTATTTTAGGGCATCACGCTGACAGTGGTTTTAATAGCAAAATTTACGGTGTACCGAAAGGATCTGGTTTTGTAAATGTGATTGAACTACGTAAAGATCAAAATGGCACCACGTCGATGGAAAAAACTAAGGAAATTCCACTGATGCATAAGCCACGTTCAGGTGATGCTTATAATGATAAGTATAAAATTATTTTAATGACAGCGAGAAATCGCCCTATGGGATCTTTCATTAATGTTGAAACTGATGAAGTCGTAGGAACAATTGGTGAAAATGTAGACTGTACTTTAACAGATGGCAGTCAACTATTAAGCCACTCTGA
The DNA here is from genome assembly GCA_015662325.1 of Leucothrix mucor. Next base: position 961 of record DQUJ01000080.1, read on the forward strand.
TGCGAATACAATTGCAGCTGCAACTAAGTATCAATGTGAAACAGGGTCACATGGCGGTGATCAGGTGAGTGGTCACCCTTATTGGCTAACCTCAGATATTGCAGCGATTGTTGATAGAACTAATAAACAAATTTCTACTTATCGTATTTGGCAGGAAGGTACCCAAATAAAATCAGCCTTGCTGAACCACTTACCTACACGTACTTCAATCCATCAGATTGTGAACCGAGATAGAACTAACCTAACTGGTAGCCAAGCAGCAGATTTTTATGCTGTTGAAGAAGGCGAACACGTTAATGGAAACGACTATAGTGTTGGTATTCCTCATGCCTTATTGAAACTAAAATTAAGGTCAACAGGTCTTACCCTTGAGCGCCGTATGGACTTGCAACGTACACAAAAATTCTCAAAAGCAAAATCAGATAGAATTTTACAATCTTGTATTAGTATTTATCGTAGTACCTTTCGTCAAGCATTAACAGGTCCAAGTCGTGAACGTGAGAGACGCTATAATGAATTGTTTGCACGAGAAGGTGTTATCCGTAGTACAGATCAAGATGTAAATAATGACTTCCCGGTGGATTGTTTCTACGCAGGTATTCCTGGTGGTCACAATGGTGATTTTGCACCAAACAATAAACACTTGTATGTCGGTATGGCAGGCGGCGCAATGAGTATTATTGATGTTGACCGTTGGAAAATTGCCAATAATATTGATATCGGTATTCAAACAGGTCCAGGTCATATGTGTTTTTCTGAAAAACATAATGTAGGCTTAAGTACAAACCATGGTTTCAGTTCAGTATTCGGAAGAAGTATGCATCGTTCTATTCGGTATATTAATTCAGAAAGACCGATTGGTTATTACTGGATAGGTCTACCGTTCACTCGTGAAAACATTATTAACACGGCACAATCGCATACTTGTTATGTGGATGATAGCGGTGATAACTACTATAACTTTTTCGCAGACGGTGGTGTTTTCTACAAAATTGATATGTCAGGTGTCTTTAATAACCCAACCAATGGTAGTACTGCGTTAGTTGTAGATTCACTCTATACAGGCGGAATCCCAATTCAAGGAAGCTATATTGATGTTGATGATATCCGTTCAACTACACCCAATGCTCCATTTGTCGCTAACAACGATACAGCAGAGTCCGATGGTAGTGCGATTACCGTTGATGTATTGGCTAATGACACCGGTACAGGTTTAGTACTTGAAGCGGTTTATTCAAGCTCTAATAGTCAAGCATCAAATGTGGGTGGACAGATTAGCTATACACCTAATAGTGGCTTTAGTGGGACAGATACAGTCTGGTATGCCGTAAGCTCAACGACAGCTAATAATTGGGAGTGGGCAGCATTGACAGTAACAGTTGAGCCAACGGTTCAACCCGTAACTCTAGAAGCGAACAAAGATATTGCTAGCACAACTAGTGGTAAAGCTGTGACAATTGACTTATTTGCTAATGATAAAGGCACAGGCCTTAGAACAGGGTGGATTGATCGATCTATTGGTGGCAATGTCACGACTATTGCCAATGGCACGATTACCTATACGCCAAGTGCTACTTTTACAGGTGAAGAAAACTTCTGGTATGAGCTGATTGATAGTTCAGGCCAAACAACCTGGGGTAATGTAGTGATTACTGTAGAAAAACCACCAAAGCCTGTTAATGATGTAACAGCAGTAGATGATACTGCTACAGTAGCTCGAGGTGGCACGGTTACCATTGATGTTATTGCCAATGATACAGGCCGCAGTCTTGAAATCTATGAAATAGATAGTCCTTGGATGGGTATCCTAAGCATTGTAAACAATAAACTTGTTTATACTGCAACTAGTAACCTAACAGGTACGATTGATATTTGGTATGGTGTTAAAGATCCTAGCTGGAATGATAGTTGGGCTAAAGTGACAATGACTGTAACTAAATAACGGTTTAACTATTAACCCTATCTGTGAAATTTCAGATAGGGTTTATCATTAATACAAAGACTTAGGGTATACTCCTAAAGTCTAAAAGAGGTTTAAAATGAAAAGTTTATATTTACTAATAATGACATTATTAACAGCCAGCGTACTAACAGCCTGTGGTGGCGGAGA
>DQUJ01000218.1 GCA_015662325.1 Leucothrix mucor
ATATTGCCGAGCAGTTAGCGATTGATCGTGTTAAAGAACTGTTCAACGCTGACTACGCTAACGTTCAACCGCATTCGGGTTCGTCTGCCAACTTGGCTGTTTACATGGCATTGATTCAGCCAGGTGATACTATTTTAGGTATGGCATTGGCGGATGGTGGTCACTTAACCCACGGTTCTCATGTGAGTTTTTCGGGTAAGGTTTATAACGCAGTTCAGTATGGTTTAAATGCAGAAACAGGCGAGATTGATTACGAACAGGTCGAAGCCTTAGCCAAAGAACATAAGCCAAAAATGATCGTGGCTGGTTTTTCTGCCTACTCGCGCATTGTTGATTGGCAGCGTTTCCGTGATATTGCAGATAGCATTGGCGCTTATTTATTTGTTGATATGGCGCACGTTGCAGGTTTGATTGCAGCGGGTGTTTATCCATCACCTGTTGGTATTGCAGATGTTACGACATCGACAACGCACAAAACGTTGCGTGGGCCGCGTGGTGGAATCATCCTTGCCAAATCAAACCCTGATCTTGAAAAGAAGCTTAATTCAGTTGTTTTCCCCGGTACGCAGGGCGGACCATTGATGCATGTTATCGCGGCAAAAGCAGTTTCATTTAAAGAAGCGATGGAGCCAGAGTATAAAGTGTACCAACAACAAGTGGTAACAAACGCACAAGCAATGGCGAATACCTTTATTGCGCGTGGTTACAAAATTGTATCTGGCGGAACGGATAATCACTTATTCCTGGTTGATCTAATCGACAAAGGCTTAACAGGCAAAGCGGCAGATGCGGCGCTTGGCAAAGCACACATTACGGTAAATATGAATGCTGTGCCAAATGACCCGCAATCACCGTTTGTAACCAGCGGATTGCGTATTGGTTCACCTGCGATTACCACGCGTGGATTTAGTGAAGCAGAAAGTAGCGAATTAGCAAACTGGATTTGTGATGTACTTGATGCGCTGTCGAAAAATCCTGATGATACGTCTGTGATTGATTCTGTAAAAGGTAAGGTTGCTGATATTTGTAAACGGTTGCCTGTTTATAGCTAAAGCTCCTGTATAGCTAAAGGCTTTCCTGTTTACAAATAAACAAAACATTATTTATCCGCAGATTACGCAGATGCACGCAGATTAAAAGAGACTTTTTTTCTTTAATCTGCGGAAATCTGCGTAATCTTTAATCTTATGAGTGAGTAATTAAGTGGACTGCCCTTTTTGTGGACATAATGATACGCGCGTCATTGATTCGCGTCTTGCCAATGAAGGTGATCAAGTGCGTCGCCGTCGTGAATGCACATCGTGTAAAGAACGTTTTAGTACATACGAATACGCCGTATTCAATATGCCTCCTGTGGTTAAATCCAACGGTGAAAAACAAGCCTTTAATGAACATAAATTACGTGCAGGTTTAATGCGCGCAACTCAAAAGCGTCCTGTTGATAGCAAGGCGATTGATCACGCCGTTTTACAAATTCAAAAACGTATTTTGCATCGTAATAAACCTGACAACAAACCTGATAACAAACAAATCCAATCCAGTTTAATTGGCGAATATGTAATGGAGGAGCTACGTACTTTGGATGATGTAGCCTATATTCGTTTCGCTTCTGTTTATCGAGACTTTAATGATATTGGTGGATTTATCGAAGCGATTGAAGGCTTGGAAAGTAGCCCAAGTTCAGAAATGACAAAACGCCAGATTAAATTGCCGGGTCAGAATAATGACTAATCAATCTCAGGTTAATAAAGATCACGTATACTTGGCACGAGCTATTCAATTAGCCAAAAAAGGACAGTA
>DQUJ01000027.1 GCA_015662325.1 Leucothrix mucor
CTTTATGTACTTTCGGATCAAAGAATAGGGCGTACGCTCGGATTTGTGGCTTTATGCCTTTATGATTATCTGTTTTCCATGTCCAATAACGGAGTTTTAAACTCCACCACATAATGCTCAGTGTGTTTCTATCTTTAGGGATTGCAGGCGGCAGTGATTTAATCGGAGGAGCTAATTGAAAATAAATAGGGGTCGACAGGTTTAAGCCATAACGCGTTGATTCTTTAATTAAAAAATTGTTAAAACTATCAAATTGTGATGTTCTTAATGTAGAAATATACTGATCAGTTGCTTCTCTCCCATCGGCATTGATAGGATAAATCACCACGCGTAACGCATGCTTCCAACTAGTCGCCCTTTTTTGATTAAGAAAGGTGTTGATCAGAACAGAGCCGAGTATCAGTAGTAATAGCGTTATACGTATGTTTTTAAAAGTCATAGAGATCAGTACTTGTTTATTGTGATTTTGACACAATAGTAGGATGCTCGGGAAAATATTTAGATGTACCTTAACCCTATAAATAATCCAGTTTTTGTACCGCTGTGGTTAGTGTAGAATGCCCGCTATTCACTGTCCATTTAGTTATCAAGAACCCCAGATTCAGGAGCCAACAATGTCAGAAGTAACACGTGAACAAGTAGACGCCTTATTAAAAGAAGTTCAAGAGCGTTATGTAGAGAAAGATTTAATCGCATCAAATTTTGTTAAAAATGTTGATATTAAAGGCGATACTGTTTTTGTACACATTGTTCAAGGTTACCCATCAGGTGCTTACCGCGAAGAGTTAGCGGCAGAAGTAAAAGCTAAATTAGAATCAGACGGCGCGATTGCTAAAGCAGAAATCACGGTGGAACAAGATGTAACCGCACACGTGGTACAAAAAAGTTTAAAGCGCATCACAGGCATTAAGAATATTATTGCTGTGGCATCGGGTAAAGGCGGCGTGGGTAAATCAACCACATCAGCCAATCTAGCCCTAGCATTAGTGGCAGATGGCGCAACAGTGGGTATGTTGGATGCCGATATTTACGGCCCTAGTCAGCCACGTATGTTAGGTATTAGCGGTACGCCACAATCAGACGATGGTACAACCCTAGAGCCAATGGTAAATTACGGTATTAAAGCCATGTCAATTGGCTTTTTGGTAGAAGAAGATACCCCAATGATCTGGCGTGGCCCCATGGTAACGCAGGCATTAGAGCAATTATTGCATGATACAAACTGGGGTGAACTTGATTATTTAATCGTTGATTTACCACCAGGAACAGGCGATACACAGCTAACGCTTTCACAAAAAATTCCCGTCAGTGGCGCAGTTATCGTAACAACACCGCAAGACATTGCATTATTAGATGCGCGCAAAGGTCTTAAAATGTTCGAAAAAGTAGAAGTGCCAGTGCTAGGTGTAGTCGAAAATATGAGCATTCATATTTGTAGCGAATGTGGGCACGCAGAACACATCTTCGGCGAAGGTGGCGGAAAACGCATGGCAGATGAATCAGACGTTGATTACTTGGGTGCATTACCACTAGATATCAGTATTTGTCAGCAAGCAGATGAAGGCAAGCCAACCGTAGTTGCAGAGCCAGAAGGTAAGATCGCGGAATTATATAAAGAAATTTCGCGTAAAATGGCGGCGAGATTGGCGAGTCAGGGTAAAGATTACAGTACTAAGTTCCCAAATATTGTCATCCAAAACACTTAATAATACCTCAGCTCAGACCTAAACCGCACGATTACGGCGTTGGAGGAAGTTCCGTTTACAAAATGTAAACTTCGGCTTCCTCCGCCTTGTACTCACGCGGTTTAGGCATAA
>DQUJ01000035.1 GCA_015662325.1 Leucothrix mucor
ACCTGTCAAAAAGTTACAACAAAGAGTCTGGGTTTTTGGCTAAGCCCCGTAGGACGGTTTTCGAGCCACCATCTTCGTTGTTATATCTCTTGTGAAGGCAATGAGCATTCCCTGCGAAAAATGCCTAGAATACGATGCCTCGAAAAACCGCAGATGAAATGCCTAATTAATGGAGTTGCCCATAAGCTGAATATGCCAGACATAAAAAAGCCAGACCGAAGTCTGGCTTGAAGTTTCCACACTGTGGCTAAGGGCGGGCCACGTGCAGATCGAGTCCAATGAAAGACTCAAGGGCTAACAACATAACTTATAAACGGGGGCAATTATTAAGGCTTGTTTATACAAGTCTTTAAGTTTGTGTTGTTGCCAATAAATGTTACAAAATAGCGTAATAACACGATTACAATATTCTGCAAAGTTTTGAAATGTATGAACGGGGTTTGTTTTTAATTAAATACGTAGTCGTATTCAAAACACGCTTGAACTAATCTAAAGAAGTTCTTGTTTTCTTAACTTAAGCTTAATATCTCAAAAAAAAACAGTTGATGCATCTGTAAGGCGACGAAAGACATGGCTTTCCGATAAAAGGCTGATAAACCATTAAAAAAGCCCAGATAATTCAGTGTGAACTATCTGGGCTTTGGGTAAAGCTTAATTAAAAATTAAGTCAAACTTTAATCCGTCATATCTCTCGTGCAAAGGTCTCCCATAATTACTGCTTAATAATATTGCTATTACTAATCGCAATTGTCGTACCACCACTTGCTTGAAACGCAGTGACTTGACGATGCATTTCTATAAAGACCTTCAGGTAAGTGGTATTAGCACCGCCATCTTTGCTGGGTCTTAAGATAGAAGCGTGCTCACCCTGCGTAAAACGTACAATGCCGCCTGCAGTTGGCGCAATATCGTTTACTGTGCCACTCACTGATTTTAATCCCATTAATGCGGCTAAAGGCTCTGTTCCACCTAATGGTCGAACCAGATTAGGAATCGTTTGATCAGGCAGATTTTCATCCGTACCGTCACCGACCACTTCAATCATATGAATGGGATGAACAGATGAAATAGACGATGCAAAGTTGAGTGGGTCGGCAGGGTCTAGTATTGCTTGTGCCGCGATAAAGAAGCGTCTCAGGCTATCACCCGTAACGCCTTGTGCCGCTAAACCAGCGATAACAGGAGGCCCAAATGAACCCGAGTTTTCTACAATAGCAGAAATGCCGCCGCCCATTGTCATCAACGATGAAGGTGTTGGTATTGTTTCTACACCCAAGTAAGTTGCGCCTACTACGCCACCTAATGAATGTGCAATAAAGCCGACTTTATCTGCGTTGATATTTGGAATATTGCCTAAGCTACGTCTTAAGGTTAATAGGTTGGATACACCTTGGCGCATATTATCGCGTGATGTTAACAAACTACTTAGATTGATAAAGTGCCTGCCTGAATCATCAATATTGCCATCAGGCCCTGCTGCACCTGTTGTGTTGTTTACAAAGTCCATATTAAACGTTTGCTCACGATCATTCGGAAACGGCGTGTTATCTGCCATAAATGGACTGGAAGGATCAGTGATGCCGTGCATAGGCAAATCAATCGCAACTAAGGCAAAACCTGCTTTTGCTAGGTTATCTGCATAGATCAGCATATCGGTACGCACACGTGTTATGCCGTGCTGATACATAACGATAGGCCAACCTGCATCTGGCTTTGGGTTGTCATCTGTCTCCTTTGGAATCGTTAGCATGACTGGCATTGTCATCGTACCGGTTGCGACAGCCGTTGGATTAAAGCGGGTGAGATTACTACCGCCTACGCCTTTCCAGTAGCTTGTAAGCCCTGCCAAAGGATCAGTTGCACTTGGCTCTTTTAGAAAATAAGGAGCATCTAGCGTACCGATATACACATCAGAAATACCTGCAGATGTAGGTATAAACGTTTTTGGTGTTGCTCCTGTGGGTGCAACCGTCAACGTACCCGCTGTAGCATTTTCTGCAACCGCATCTAAGGTAGGCGTAATAGACTGCGTGGTAAATGCCCAACTCAATACAATACTATTTGGAGCAACTGCATCAACACCCTCTGGCGGTGTTGCAACGGCTGATTCCATTGCGTTAACCATGGGACGTAATGCTCTTAATTGTGCTAATTGAGCAGGATTAGACGTAGCAGAATCGGGGATTTCGAGGGCGCTTTTTAATAATAAATAGGTACTCGAACTTTTTGCCGACAAGCCTTCCGCATCCTTAATCCCATTGGTTAAAACAACCATATAGGTAGTGCTTTCTTTTAAGGGTCTTAATGGTAAAAGCGCTAATGTTTTATTTTCTGTGCCTGTTGCAACTGCGGTAATTTCATTGGGCGCAAGTTCTGCAACGACACCTGTGACTACACCTGCCGCTGTTGTCGTTACTTCAAATACATGAATGCTATCGCCAACGACGAGGGAAGCTGCATCTAACGGCGTACCAAAAGTAGTCGCAATCGGGTTAGTTGTCGAAAAGCCATCCAGCGTATTAAGTGCCGTAATAATGGGATTTGGATTAGCAGCATCATTAGGAATATTTAATGTGCCGTCAGTTGAGCCCGCAAATAATAAATTATTGGTTGTCGGCCCGCCATCCGCTGGACTAAAAACAGCCGTTGGGGATGGTTCTGTGGTAAAAGTAGGATCAGGAAATTTATAATCTGTACCACCACCGCCACAAGCCGACAGTAAAAGAAGAGTCGATAATGAAGTAGATAATGTGAAAATTTGTTTAAGTTGCATCTGGGTAATCTCCTCTTAGAATTTGTAGTTTAATTGTGAACTGAATATGTTTACCTCAGAATCGTAAATACCGCTTACGTTGTAACCATTGTGATCGGTATTATCAATCGGCGTGTCATCAAGAAACAGATGCGCATAACCAACATCAACGTCCATTTTTTTATTTATTTTGTAGTTTGCGCCAAATGATAGCCAAGTACGGTCATTGCCGGGTAAACGTGGGGTACGAAACTTGGGGCCAGGCACAGGGCTTTCGTCATACGCGACACCTGTTCTTAGCGTTAGATGATCATTGTATTTATATTTTCCGCCAGCAGAAAAACGCCATACATTCTCCCATTCTTCTGGTGTTACGCCGACCGTGTCACCTTTGGTATCCACTATTCTTAATTCATCAAAGTTGCTCCACTTAGTCCATGTGGCATCGGCTAATAGCTCTATTTTATCGCTAAACCTATGCGCCACAGAAAAAGAAGCTGATTCGGGTAGATCTACCCCTGCAGTAATGGGGCGATTTTGTAAACGACCGCCATCGCCCTGTAGGTTATCTTGGAGACTCGTAATCGCAGACGTTCTAATGTCACCCAGCGCATCATTCACTACAAATTTTGCATCGCCTTCTAAATCATGGGTGATGCTTGAACGATAACTAACGCCTAAACGTGTTCTATCCGTTGCTTGGAAAAGCATGCCCACATTAAAACCAAACGAGAAATCATCACCTGATACTTCTACATTGCTATCGGTTGATGAGTCGCCCACTTTTGGAAAACGCTCTAAACATTGAGCCAGTAATGTGCCGCTGTTTGTAGCTGCTGCAGCACTTCTACACGCCGCGCCCGAATCAATTTTAGTGCCGAGTGTTACATGCAAATATTGTCCACTTACGCCGCCACCCAAGGTTA
>DQUJ01000089.1 GCA_015662325.1 Leucothrix mucor
AACACCGAGTATTTCGGATGACTTACCGCAGATCCAAATACCGACAATACACACCACGGCGGTGATTAATAAATAAAGGGGGATTGATAACGGCTGCATCAACAAATAAAGTGGAATAGCGGCAAGCGTACCAAATGTTCCAGGGGCAAAAGGTGCAAGCCCACTACCGAAACCAAAGGCTAAAAAATGGACAGGATTGGTTAGCACCTTACGGTTTAAACCTGCTATTTTTTGAGTTTTACTCTCGTTACTATTCGCCATGAAAGTGATTGTAACCTGTCGCGGTTAGCTCATGCGAATTTTCATCAGTTATTGTATTAACTTGATGTGTGATAACACCGATACAACTTACATTGATATTCGCTTCTTCACTCTTTTGTAAAAAAACAGATTCTTGATTGTTGGGGATTGTAAATAATAATTCGTAATCATCACCGCCCGACAATGCAAATTGAAGCGCTTGCTGAGTTTCTATTTTCTGCAATGCGGGTGATAGTGGTAGCTTACTAAGCATAAGTTCGGCTCCGAGCTGAGACGCGTTTAAAATATGTGATAAATCCTGTAGTAACCCATCGGAAACATCAATACAGGCGCTCGCGAAATTCTTAATTATGTTGGTTTCTACTAACCGAGCCTGCGGATAATTTAAATGATTTTCACAGTGCGCTTTATCTTCTTTGGGTAAGCTTAAATTCCCCAATAAGGATTGCAAACCTGCTGCCGCATCACCTAATGTGCCTGTCACATAAACTTTGTCCCCCGCGTTTGCACCACTGCGTAGCAATGCCTTGCCTTTATCGACAAATCCCATGACTTGAATGCTGATGGATAACGGCCCACGCGTGGTATCGCCACCGACTAAATAAATATTATTTTGCGTTGCGATTTTTTTTAAGCTTGCGCTAAATTTAGAAAGCCATTCTTCTTCAATTTCTGGCAATGTTAATGCCAACGTAAACCAAGCAGGTGTTGCGCCCATTGCCGCAAGATCACTTAGGTTAACGGCTAAGGCTTTATGCGCGATGGCATCTGGCGGCGTATTTTCGGGAAAATGCACACCTGAAATAAGCGTATCTATTGAGGTGACTAATTGTTTATTGGCTGGAACATCGAGAATGGCGGCATCGTCGCCGACGCTTGTTACAACTGAACCACCATGAGTGTCAAAGGACGATGTATTCTCCCAAGTAAAATAACGCGCTATGAGATCGAACTCGCTCAAATTATAATCCTAGTTAGCCTTATCAACTAGCGAGACTTTTTATCTGTCTCTTTCTTTAATGCAGATTTTTTTAATGCAGGCTTTTTAAATGTACGTTTTTGTGTTTTTTCTGCTTTAGTGATTTTAACGGGCTTCTTATCCTTTACATACGCGGCAAGCTTATCTGTTTTAGGTTTTGATTTTTTAGCCGTTTTCTCGCTTTGTTCTGTTTCTGCCGCTCGCAGTTTTTGACCCAGCTTATCCAACACGCCGTTTACAAATTTATGCGCTTGGTCTGCACCAAATTTTTTGGTGAGATTAACCGACTCGTTAACAATCACTTTATACGGAGATTCTGGATGATTAAGCATTTCACAACACGCCAAGCGCAAAACAGCCCGTTCTATTTGATCAAGATTTTTTGCTTCTCGATCTAAAAAGGGTTTTAGTTCGGCATCAATATCATCTGTTTTTTCAATCGCGCACTTAGTCAACGATTGAAAATACGCCATATCTGCTTTTGGTATATCCGTCGATAAGTCTTTATCTTCTTGTAAACCCAGATAAATATCTTGGTAACTGTTTTGCGTCATCTGCCATTGGTAAATCGCGATCAATGCGAGTTTACGTGAGACACGGCGCTGGGAGATAAACTGTTGTTTGTTTTTATCGACTGACATTTTTTATGCTTCTAGTTTCAAGATGACTGAATTACAGATTGTTATAAAAAAGATACTTACTTATTAAATGATATAGCTTACTTATTAAATTGATTCAGCAATGACACCATTTCAATCGCAGTAACAGCTGCTTCTGCGCCTTTATTGCCTGCTTTTGTACCCGAACGCTCAATCGCTTGTTCAATCGAATCCGTCGTTATAATACCATTTACAATCGGCATTCCCGTATCCAATGCGATACTGGCAAGCCCTTTTGCAGAGGCATCTGCCACAATATCAAAATGCGGGGTGCTGCCACGAATCACTGCACCGAGTGCAATCACCGCATCGTATTTGCCGCTATTTGCCATGGTTTGAACCATCACAGGTAATTCAAATGCACCGGGTACGCGTACAATTTCTATCGACTTATCAGAAACTCCGTGGCGTTGTAACGTATCAATTGCACCGTTGAGCAAACTCTCTACAACAAATGAATTAAAACGTGCAACAGCAATGCCAAATTTGGCTTTACCTGCATTGAAATCACCTGTGTATTCTTTAATGTTACTCATAATTTTATCCTACCTATATTTAATTCTTTATTTACGTACATATTCTGTAATTTCAAGACCAAAACCAGCCAAGCCGTGTAGCGTCTTTGGTGCGCTCATGACACGCATTTTGCTTACGCCTAAATCACTTAAAATCTGCGCACCAATACCAAAGGTTTTTAAGCTCGATGGTGAATCATTTTCTTCTGGCTGTTGCTCGTGATTTTGATCTAATTCTTTTAAACGGTTTAACGCATTTGACTGAGCACTACCACGCAACACTACGATAACACCTTCACCGGCCTCTTCCATAGTTCTCATCACGTTTCTAAGTGGCCAACCGCAACCTTCCACATCTAATGCTAAGGTATCACAGAGGCTGTCTTCAAGATGTACACGCACTAACGTTGGCTGATCAGTTACTTCACCTTTAACCAAGGCAATATGTGTATGGTCACTGCTGTCATCCACATACGCAATCACATTAAATTCGCCAAATTCTGTATTTAAAACAGCTTCGTGTTCGCGTCGAACGGTTTTTTCATGCTGTACACGGTAGCGAATTAAATCTTCTATCGTGCCAATTTTTAATTCGTGTTGTTTGGCAATAATAAATAGATCATCACGGCGTGCCATGCTGCCATCTTCATTTAAGATTTCAACAATCGCCGCCGCAGGTTCAAATCCTGCCATGCGTGCTAAATCACAACCTGCTTCGGTATGACCTGCGCGGGTTAACACGCCACCAGGCTGAGCCATTAATGGGAATATATGACCAGGCAACACAATACTTTCTGGTGTTGCATCGGGTGCAACCGCCGCACGAATGGTTAACGCACGATCATAAGCAGAAATGCCCGTGGTTACACCTGTCGATGCTTCAATCGACACTGTAAAGTTGGTGCTGAATTCTTCATTATTTTCAGACACCATTAGCGGTAAGTTTAGCTGTTTACAACGCTCTGCTGTAATCGGCATACACACCAAACCACGCCCGTGAGTTGCCATGAAGTTAATATCTTCTGGGCGCACTTTAGACGCCGCCATTAAGAAATCGCCTTCATTTTCACGGTCTTCATCATCAACGATAATGACCATTTTGCCTTCGGCAAGGTCTTCTACAATATCTTCTATGCTGTTAAATTTCATATTCAATTTCTAAATCTTATAGTGTCATTCTTAATATCATGCTTATATCGTGTTGTTCTTGAGAATAAACATGAGTACGTACTCTCACATAGATTCCCGTCTTCGCG
>DQUJ01000153.1 GCA_015662325.1 Leucothrix mucor
ACACGATCACACACCGCCTGCACTTCGGGCAAAATATGGGTCGATAAAATAACGCTGTGGTCATTGCCTAATTCACGAATCAAATCACGGATTTCATTAATCTGGATCGGATCAAGCCCGACCGTTGGCTCATCTAAAATAATCACTTCAGGATTGTGTAAAATAGCCTGTGCAATACCAACACGCTGTTGAAAACCTTTGGATAAGTTACCAGTCAGTTTGTTAGCAACATCCTCTAAAGAACAGCGTTGTAACGCCGTTTGAATAGCCTGCTTTCTTGATGATTTAGGAATATCACGCAAAGCAGCACAATAGCTTAAAAATTCCATCGCGGTCATATCACGATAAACAGGCGGTTGCTCTGGCAAATAACCAATCGACGCTTTCGCCTGTTGAGGGTTATCTAAAAGATCAACGCCGTTGATTTTAATCTCGCCCGATGTTGGCGAAATATTGCCCGTCAACATCTGCATGGTGGTTGATTTACCCGCACCATTTGGCCCAAGCAAGCCCAGCACTTCGCCTTTGCGAAGCACTAAATCGACATTGATCACCGCATGATGATTACCGTAAACACGGTTAAGCCCCGTTGCCCGAACGAGTTCTTTGTTATTCTTAGTTGATGACATTTGTGTTGAATTCCCAATTCTTCACGACGCTAATGCGTTTTTATTTTGTTAGAAGCCTATTATAACACAATACACTCTATTCAAAAACGCATTCAGCTAGCGACAAAAAACAGACATGCCCATTACTGGCCTTTAATGATAAATCGAATCAAAAAGACAATGCAATCCCACAAAAATTATGGCTTATGCCAAGTTACTGTAATTTCATGTAAAAAAATAAAAATTGCATCACAGCTATGGCATGATAGTAATCATGACTAATATTTTAATCGTTGACGATGATGTTGCACTGTGTGAAATGCTTGCGGAATATTTGACGAATGAAGGCTTTACGGTTGAAACGGTGCATGATGGTTTAGGCGGAGTTTCTCAAGCGCGCAGTAAAAATTATGATGCGATTGTGTTAGATGTGATGCTACCTAAAATGGATGGCTTTAGTGTTCTACGAGAGCTGCGCAAAAACGTAACAACCCCCGTGATTATGCTGACTGCGAAAGGCGAAGATGTTGATCGGATTGTCGGCTTAGAGATGGGAGCAGATGATTATTTGCCCAAGCCTTGCAACCCGCGCGAATTGATCGCCCGTTTAAAAGCAATTATTCGACGAACCCAGCTTTCACCCCACACGCAAGATGAAATAAAAACAGGGCAACTAGAAGTTAAACCCAAAGCACGTCAGGCGTTTTATGATTCGGAACTGTTGTCACTGACCAGTAGTGAATATAATTTATTAGAAGTGTTGGCTCGGCAAGTTGGGCAAGTCGTCGATAAAAATACGCTTTCCGAACAAGCGCTGGGTAAAAAACTCACTGCTTATGATCGCAGTATTGATATGCACATGAGCAAGTTGCGCCAAAAACTGGGCGATGAAGATCAGCAATTAATCCAAACCGTGCGCGGTGTGGGTTATCAATTAACGGTCATTAACTAAGGATTTAGGACAATGGGTCGTTTATTCTGGAAAATATTTCTGTGGTTTTGGTTTACGCTTATCCTAATTGGCGCAGGCGTATCGTGGGGCACAGCAATTTATGTGCAAAATTCCGAGAAGCTTCAACAACGGGATTATCGTTCTCGTTTTATTTCTAGCCGTGTAGAGTTACTCCGCCAAGTGCTTCGTTATGGCGGAGGCGAGGCTGTTAGTGATATTCTAAAAAACAGAAAAGTAGGCTTACGCCGCGTTCAGATTTTTGTTGTAAATAAAAATAATCAAGAAATTTTAGGGCGTACTTTTGATAAAAACACCGCAGGCTTTAAACAGTACCCACCTGTAAAAACCATAGATGGCGAAATCTACAGCGTCTTTTCTATTCAACGACCTCGAGCCAAAAAAAGCACTCTGTCACGCATGCTACGACCGTTTAAACGTAGCCCAGCAATATATTTATTATGGCTAGGCATCGCTTTAGCGCTGAGTAGTCTCGTCTGCTTTTGGTTAGCGCGCTATATGAGCAAACCAATTAGAACGCTACAATCTGCCACAAAGAAGTTTTCACAGGGTGATTTAGATACACGGGTCGCAGGGCTTATCGGCAACCGACGTGATGAAATTGCCGATCTTGGGCAGGATTTTGACAAAATGGCATCACGCCTGCAAAGTCTAATCAACAATCAAAAACAATTACTCAGCGATATTTCACACGAACTCCGCTCACCCTTAGCACGTATGCAAGTCGCGATTGGTTTAGCCAAAAATAAAACAGGCGGTGATGTTGCCATTGAAATGTTAAGAATCGAGCAAGAAACCAATCGGCTGGATGATTTGATTGGGCAATCACTCACCCTTTCGCGACTCAATGCAGGAGCGGTTTACCCGAAAGATGACTTTATCGACATCGGAAAATTACTCGAAGATATTGTGGTCGATTGTAACTTTGAAGCGAACGATAAAGATAAGAAAGTGGTCTTCAAATACGAGCAAACATGGACAATCAATGCCAATGTGGAGCTTTTACGACGCGCCTTAGAAAATATTATTCGCAATGCCGTTCACTACACAGCATCGGCAACAACTGTTGAAGTTTCACTTTATAAAAATCACCCAAATACATTTAAAATCAGTATTTGCGATCAAGGCAAAGGTGCGCCAGCAGAAAAGCTAGACAGCTTGTTTGAACCGTTTGTGCGCCTTTCTGAAGCCAGAGATAGGGACAGTGGCGGATACGGACTAGGACTTGCTATTGCTAAACGTGCGATTGAATTTCACCAAGGCAATATTACGGCACGCAACAGAAAAACAAACGGTTTATGTGTTGATATTACGCTGCCACTCGAGGTTAGTGCAGAGACAATTACATAAAATTACACGCTTATTACCCTTATTGACAGCAACAGCTCATATAATTAAATCATCGCAACAACAATGTTTCGATCACCAAATAAAATGGAGAAAGCTCTAATGAATAGTTCTAAACAAATAAATAATCTTAAACAAGTAAATACCCCAACAACAAAACTAAGTAAACGCCGCTTTTTAGCAGGAATCGCAATAGCGGGCGCTCTCAGCATTAGCAGTATTGCGCAAGCTGGCCCGCATTGTAATAAATTGGGTGATGGCAAGCACGGTTACAAACATGGCTCTAAGCACGGTTCTATACAAGGAAAGAGTCACCGCTTTAACCACCGTAAAAGCCCTGAATTTATGCAAAAGCGATTAGATCGCATGACTAAAAAATTAGAGCTATCAGATACTCAAAAACAACACGTTCAAGCGCTGATTAAAAATCATCGCAATACAATAAAACCCTTACGCAATGAGAAATACAGCTTACGCAAAGAGATGAGAAGACTAGACCCAAGCGCAAGTGATTACAGTGCGAAGTTGGCGGATATAGCGAATAGAAAAGCAGAATTAGTGCGCCAAATAACCATTGCTCAAGGCAACAAACGTCAGCAAATGGCGCAGATTTTAACGGATGAACAGCGTGCTAAACGAAAGGCAATGCGTGCTAGGCATCATGGGGCGAAACGTATTTAAGTTTAACAATAGAAAACAAAAGGAAGTAAATAAAGCTGTCATTCCGCGCAGCGGGAATCTATGTTCATACAAAGTGCCATTTTATACATGGATTCCCGCCTGAGCGAGAATGACGACGGTCTTATTTTCCGTGAATTCCTTTCATGCTTTTCATATGAAAACTCTTCAAAGAAGGTACTTTCTTTCCTAAAACAATCTTAAATGTTTTGCTTTGATGTTTTCTTTTGATCACTGCCGTTACAGCATCACCTGGTTTTTTATCCAGCGCCCAAAGCCTTAAATCTGTTGTTGTTTTAATAGGGGTATTATCCAAGCGTTGAATAATATCTACCTTTTTCAACCCCGCTTTTGATGCCGCGCCGTGATGCAATAATGATCCAATCACTACACCTTGCTTCGAGTCTTTCATGGCAATTCCCAAGCGCCCAATTGATGGCAATTTTGCTTCGGGAGAAAACAGTAAATAGTCACCATGAGTCGGCTTGGGGTTTTCGTTTATATTGTTCAATACAACGGCTGGTCTAGTTTTGATACGTCGCTCTAAACGATCAGGAATACCTTCGCGATTGATGATATGCCCGCCTCCTGCCAAAATAACGATACGATGATCAGAGTGGGTTTGCAAAAACTTAGCCGCTTGATCTGCCATGCCTTCATCCCAAGCCAGTTGCGCCTCAAAGAATTTTTCAAAGTTTTTACTACTGGTAGTAGAGTGCCCACCGAATACGCTTTTTAAGCGTTTAACATACGCTTGATTAGATTTATCCAAGGTTTTAGGCAGTTGACTACGCTCTTTTTTATTTAAGCCTTTAATGCCGACTTTGGTGATTCGTTTGGTTAATTCTTTGGGCACATTCAAGGCAACAAGCGGAATTTTATTTTGCTTTGCGTAGTTGAAAATAGGGCGATACAAACGGAAATCAAAACGCCAACGATCAAAATATTCAGTGCCACGTAGCATTGCATGTTCGCTAATTCGACCTGCAATATAGTCATCTAAGTAAGATTGAAAGGGTTGCTGAATCATCTCTAAGCCAATCGCTATCTTGCCCCATTTTTTATGCAAGCCTTTGATAACCGCCAACTGATTAAGATGGTCGCTGTAGCTGGTGTGAATTTCGCCGACCAACACCGCTTTGTGGGTTGCTAATTGAGGCATGATTGAATTAAGTGATTGCAAAGAGTTAAGGCTTAATGCAGTGATTTTAGATGGCGTGTTTTTATCTACAGTGGTACTGTTTTTTGCAGAAGAAACAGGGGCCTTATAATGACTACAACCCGTAATTGACAGCAGCAGTATCAACGATAGCAAAGAGAAAATAAATGACTTAGATAAAATCTGATTGATAGTAGATGGCTTCATCATAAAGGTTGTTCCGTATTATTTTGAGTCTGAAAAACCAGTTTACACTTAATTTAAAGCTAATAAATTAATAAATGTTTGTTTAGGTTTTCAAACTAAATCATAAATTAGATTTTCAAATCATCAATATAAAGCTGGTACAAACGCGGTTCCATAATGGAATTAACTGGCACTTCCAGCTTCTCGGTATCTTTGCTAAACACCATTGCAGCTTGCATCGTTGTATCATTAATAAATTGGGTCGGTATTGTAAATTTATAATCACGCGGTACGCTATTATTCGCGCTTGCAATATTAAACCCCCAAATGCCGAACGATGGAATCGTCACGTGATAGCTAAGCGTATCGTCGAAAACATGATCAAGCGTTTGCTGAATACACCAGAATGTTTTGCGCGTGAAATAAGGCGAAGAACTTTGCGTAACCAGCACCCCATTAGGCGACATGCGCTTGCGTATCATGGTGTAAAACTCTCTTGAATAGAGTTTATTGATTGCCTCGTTGTGCGGGTCTGGCATGTCGATAATCACGCGGTCGTATAGAATGCCGGCTTTATTAATAAAACTAAACGCGTCTTGATTATAAATAGTCAGTTTTTCATTTTCTAAGCTACCTTCATTAAGGGTTGCCAACATATAAAGATTTTTGCTGATATCTGTCATTTCTGGATCTATATCCACCAGATCAATTTTTTTAACAGCATCGTGCTTAAGGATTTCTCGTACCGCCAAACCATCGCCACCGCCGAGTATTAGTATCGTTTCTTTATTGCCAGGAATAGATAAAAGCGGATGAACTAATGATTCGTGATAACGGTATTCATCACGTGATGAAAACTGAATATGCCCATCAATATATAAACGGCTTTCGTTATTTACACTCGACTTTGTGACCACAATTTTTTGATACGGCGTTTGTTTTTTATAAATGATTTGATCAAAATATAAATGCTTTTCGGCAAAGCTGGTTAAGCGTGTGCCGTAAATAGTAAACAGCACCAACATTGCTAAAATAAACAGTGAGATATTGGTGAGTAAACGCGGTGATGACAGGTATTTTCGGAAAAAATAAATATTAATTAATGCAGTCAGAATATTGATTAAGCCAATCGCAAAGGATGAACGAATCAAACCTAATTGTGGCAATAAAAATAAAGGAAACGCCACCGCGCCGATTAATGCACCCAAATAATCCAACGACATAACATTGGCGATCGAATCTCGCATACTGTGCTTTTGCGCAAGTATGCCCGTTAAGATGGGTATTTCCATGCCCACCAATGCGCCAATGATTAAAATAAGGCTATACATGGTGGCATCGTACAATGCGCGAACCATCGGAAAGGCCATCAACAACAGCAAGCTACAAACGCCGCCGACTAATGAAATGGCAATTTCTACGCTAATAAAGTTTTGGACTAAATTATCGCCCAGCATTTTAGAAAGATAAGAGCCGACTCCCATCGCAAACATAAAAAAGCCGATGGTGAGTGAAAATTGATACACGCTGTTGCCCAATAAATAACTGGAAACGGTGCTGATAATTAATTGATAGGCAATGCCACAAAGGGCAACGACTAAAATTGAAACGAGCAAAATACCCGTTTGTTTTTTACTAAGCTGGGAATACGCTTGCAAGGTGAATACCTAATTGAACATAAAATAAAAGCCCCTATGCATTTGCATAGGAGCTACATTTAAACCAACGTCATACCGTGAGATGGTTATCCAAGAAATAGCATGGTGCTATCATTTAGATGGATACCCGCCTGCGCGGGCATAACGAGGGAAAATAAATTTACTTACCTTTAGAATGGCTGCCAGAACCCGCTCTTGAGCGTGCGCTTTTATAAGTAGATTTTGGCGTTGCTTTCTTCTTCGCAGGGTTTGTGCCAGACGCTCTTTGACGACCTAACATGCTACCAATCAACATACCCATCAATAAGCCAGTACCTGAGAAATGAGAGTCACGTACTGCCGTTTCATCCGATGCAACCAAACGATTGTTTTCAGAATCAATCTCAAGTTTGAATAGGTCTTTCTCGCCTTCGTCTTTGGTCATATTATTATTGCTATCATTATATGCGCTAAATGACCCATCAGCTTTAGATTCAACGCCAATCGCGCCGTTATTTAACGCTGGCTGAGAATTATTGAGGTTTTGCATATAACTACCTGCAAATTTATCCATTACATTCTCTTTGTTTACGTCTTCTCTATTTTCAAATGAATCTAATGTGCCCGATGCCACATTTAACACTTGATCAAGGTCGGCTCTTGTTGTTCCGCCACCAGTGCTTCCGTTTTTGTCATTAATGAGTGCAAAAACAACTGCAATTCCCACTACCGCGTATATTACATATTTTATTTTACTGAACATGGTTACTTTCCTCTTTGGATTTTTATTGATTCTACTACATTTACATTAATATTATAAATTATCTTGATTGTGGACAAGCCCTTTTACTAGCAGAGGGTATTGATGTAGGTTGGCGTGAGGAACGAAGCCCAACGTGGCAGGCATTGTTGCTAAGACACTTTGTTGGGCTACGCAATCAGCACCAACCTACGGTAACGACTTATACACCTCCTACTAGTGAGGTCTTCTTCTAGAGACCTTTGCACGAGAGTATGGCGAGAGTAAAAATAGCGTAATTTTTCCTGTTTTTCTTAAAAATGAGGGTAAT
>DQUJ01000115.1 GCA_015662325.1 Leucothrix mucor
AAGTTCCCGCAAATCCCTCAGCTTTGGGCATTGCTAAAATTAAATAAAACAAATAAAAATACATCAACAAAAAAACAAGCCGACAAATTTATCAAACTCACCTTAAAACAGATGACCGAACAAGGTCTACACGATGAACTTGGTGGTGGCTTTTATCGCTACACCACCGACCCCGATTGGGAAACACCGCATTTTGAAAAAATGCTCTACACCAACGCGATGATGCCATTGTTGTTTTTTGATGCGGCCGATCATTATAAAAATGAGCACTACCGCCAAACGGCATTAGAAACACTGCAATTTTTAAACGATTCTATGTTGAGCAGAAAACAAGATAACAAAACTGCATTCATCACCAGTTTATCTGCCGTAGATGATAAAGGCGAAGAAGGTGGTTTTTATCTTTGGACGCAAAAAGAACTAAGCAAAATACTGAATAAAAAAGAATTAACACTAGCCAATCACTATTGGAAAATGAAACGCGCCAATGAATTTACAGCAGGTAATTTACCACGAGTCGCTATTAGCCTATCGGCACTCGCAACGCAATTAAAAACAAACAAGCAACAGGCGTCCCAGTTATTGCAAGTTACCAAAAACAAATTAAAAGCACATCGTGATAAAACCCGTAAACTCCCTAGAGACACGAAGCTACTTGCAGGTATGAATGGTTTAACACTCGGCGCATTCGCACGCGGCATAAAATACGATAAATCACTGATTCCCACTGGAAATAAACTGTCTGAATTTTTAATCAAGCTTTGGGATGGGAAAGTGCTAAAACGCTCCGCCGCAAATAACAAACAAGGCACACTGTATGACTATGCTGCAGTCTCTTGGGGGTTACTTCAATGGGCGCAGGAAAGTGGCGATAAACAGGCTAAAAAAACAGGCCATCTAATTGCCCAAACTGCATGGCAACGATTTTATAAGGATAGTTACTGGGTAGAAAACCCTGATAGTTTATTGCCACAAAGCGTTAAACAAAGCCATCTTGAGGATAGTTCTTTGATTTCTGCGGAGGCGTTGTTGTTGGAGGCGAGTTATTTGACCCATGATATACGCTTATCTGCTAACGCAAAGCGAGTACAAAATACAATAAGCCGTGCCTTAGAGACTGATGAATTCAGTCATGCTAGCCTTTTAAGAATTATTGAGTAATGAAGCTGGCTAACATTTTAGCCAGCTTCATTGTGCGTTATTTAGAGCCTGTAAATAACTTCTTTCGAAACCCTGCAAAACCAGCAAGTAACAGCATAAACCAGTTCATACTGCCACCACCACTCGAAGGTCTTTTAGCAGGCTCAGAAACAATCACCCCACGAAAAACCTTTGTTTCATTACCTGCGGCATCTGTCGCTGTATAATATATTTTACTTTGACCTGCTTTTGTTGTATCCACTTCACCTGTAATGATCACTTCTAGTTCACCATCACGATCATCTATGGCCGTTGCGCCAGCTTCTGTGTAAGTATCACCTATAGTTAATTTAACGACTTGATCACCTGTTAAAGTAATAACTGGCTTAGTCACATCAGCAGGAAGACTAACCCTAACCGTACGTGTAATAGACGCACTATTGCCTGTTGAATCAGTTGTGCTATACCTTACAAAGTAGCTACCCACTGTTGTCGTATCCACAGCACCAGAGATAATTATCTTTAAATCAGTATCTACATCATCTGTTGCTGTTGCACCCATTTCAGTATATGTATCGCCAACAAGAAGTTTTAAAATCCGACTACCATTTAATTTTATAACAGGCTTAGCGCTATCTTTTACTGTAACAGTTCTCGTTTTGCTAGCACTATTTCCTGCCGTATCGGTTGCAGTATAAGTAAGCGTATAAATACCTGCTGTATTAATGTCTACATTACCTGTCAGCGTTGCTTCTAAATTTGTATCAACATTATCAGTCACTGTTGCGCCCGCATCGGTATAAGTATCACCCATATTAATGGTTATATTTTGATTACCGTTTAATGTAATTACAGGCTTTGTAGCATCAGTAACAGTAACTACTCTAGTAACTGGTAACGCGCTATTGCCTGCCGAATCCATCACATTATAGGTTAGCGTATATTCAGCCACTACTTGAGTATCCACGCTTCCCGTCATAGTTACTGTGAGTTCTTCATCAACATTGTCAGAAGCTGTTGCACCTCTATCGATATACGTTTCACCTTGTGCAATGGATATTGCCGCATTACCATTTAATGTGATAACAGGTTTAGTGCTATCTACAACATGCACAATGCGCACTACACTTACTTTATTTCCTGCTGCATCCGTTGCTGTATAACGTACATTGTAATTACCCACTGTTGTAATATCCACATCACTTAAAATAACAACGTCTAGATCACCATCGCGTTCATCAGCTGCAGTTGCGCCTAATTCCTCATAGGGTGTATTTTGTGAAATAGTGATTGTAGCATCACCATTTAAAGTGATAACAGGAGGGAGCGTATCTTCTGAAAGCACGTTGACTGTACGTATTTTGGTAGCCGTATTACCTGCCGAGTCTGTTGCTTTATAGGTAATGGTATGAGTGGCTTCTATTGATGTATCATCAATGCTACCCGTTACTGTGACTTCTATAGCGCCATCTTTATTATCAATAGCTGTTGCGCCTAGCTCCTCATATGTTTCACCTATTATGATATTTGTTGTTTGCTCTCCATTTAAAGTAATCACAGGGGCAACTAGATCAAGACGAAGTGAGCAATCAGTTTTGCTATCTTGACTCACTCCATTAATAGAAACAAACCCCGCTTCGGTTGGTGCATCAATGCCACCTGATAAGCTATGCCCCCATGAAACAATTGTGCCATCTGCTTTCATTGCTGCAAATGCTTCTTTGTTTGAACTAATAATAGTGTAACCGTTATCTATTGGTGCATTTTGACTACCTGTGCCACCCCAAGATACGATGCTGCCATCTGCTTTTAAGCCTGCAAATGCGCTATCTGCTGCAACCACAGAAAGGAAACCTGAATCCGTTGGTAGGTTGTCGCCTTCGTTATTACTCCCACCCCAAGCGCTTAAACTACCGTCTGCTTTCATAGCAACAAATGAACGGGTACTAGCAATAATGGAAGTATAACCACTATCTGTTGGTCCGCCGTTTCCTCCATAAGAAGCATGCCCCCAGGTTGCTATTGAGCCGTCCTCGGTTAATGCAGCATAAGCACTATTATTGGCAACAATAGATTTAAAATTACTGCCAGCAGGCTCAGTACCGCCAAAGCTACCCCAAGAGGTAATTCTGCCATCTATATTGAGTGCAGAGAAACCATTATAACTGGATATTATTTCGTAAAAACCTGTTCGCGTTGGCGCATTAGAACCACCCGCTAGGCTATTCCCCCAGCTTGATACTGTACCATCTGCTTTTAATGCAGCAAATGCATTAATATTAGAAGCTATAAACTTATAACCATTATCTGAAGGCGCGTTGCGCTGCGTTCCCCATGAAGTAATACTACCATCTGCTTTTAATGCAGCAAAAGATGGACCACCCGAGACGATAGAGACATAGCCTTTATCAAATGGAGCATTTGCGCCACCACTGCTTGAGTCCCCCCATACCGAAATACTGCCATCTTCTTTTAAT
>DQUJ01000016.1 GCA_015662325.1 Leucothrix mucor
ACTTCTTCTTGCGCTAGCTTTTTATCAAAACGCGCATTTTCTAAATCTTCGGCGTGCAAAGCTTCTTCTTTTCGGCGTAAGAAGTTTTCATAATCACCCGGCCAACTGGTTGCAATACCTCGGTCAATTTCGATAATACGTGTGGCCAAGCGACGTAAAAATGAGCGATCATGGGTGATAAAAACTAACGAGCCTCTAAAGCTTAGTAAGAAATCTTCTAACCAGATAATCGCTTCAATATCCAAATGGTTGGTCGGCTCATCAAGCAATAGAACATCAGGTTCTTGCACTAATGCGCGTGCCAATAACACACGGCGTTTGATACCACCTGAAAGATCACCAAAATCCACATTAGGGTTTAATTCTAACCGTGAAATAACCGTATCAATGGTATTCTGGAAATGCCAACCATTACAGGCTTCTAGCTTGTGCTGGACTTTTTCAAAACGCGTCATCCAATCGTCAGATCCAATATCATCTTCTTCATTCATCGCATGAAATTGGGATAATAATTCACCCGTTTCTGCCAATCCCGATGCAACAACATCGTATACAGAGCCTGTCATATCACGTGGGACTTCCTGCTCTAATTGAGCAATCACAGCGCCTTTCTCTGTAATAATCTCGCCAGAATCTGCCTTAATCTCACGATTAAGCACTTTCATTAACGTTGATTTTCCCGCGCCATTGCGCCCGATAAGACAAATACGTTCGGCTGGTTCAACCGTCATACTTAAATTATCAAGCAGCGCAGGTCCGCCGAAACTAACTTGGATATTCTGTAATTGGATTAGTGCCATAAGAGGGTTCTACTCTGATAATTTCGCAGAATACTATCACGGATAAAGTGATCAATGTGTTAATTAGTTATCATCCAAAAAGAATGCTATGTTTAGGGAGAACCTCGTGCAAAGGTCTCATATTAAATGCATCCGTTAAAATAACTTAAACGTAAGTAGTAAAACGTTAAATTAGGGAATATACAAATGATTAAAGAAATTATATTTGCAGCAGGTTGTTTTTGGGGCGTAGAAAAACATTTTGAAGATATCGACGGGGTTGTTAGTGTAACTTCTGGCTATACAGGTGGCAACTATCAAAACCCAAGCTATAAAAGTGTTTTAAAATACCGCAATCTGGGTAGTAATAACGCTAAAGGAATTGTTAATCACACCGAGGCAGTAAAGGTGCGTTTTGATAATAGCAAAGTCTCTGCTGAATTTTTAATCAAGTCATTTTGGGAATTACACGATCCAACACAGGTCAATGGACAGGGAAATGACATTGGCAATAACTACCGATCCGCTATTTATTTCACCAATGAAAAACAACATAACTTAGCCGAATCGACCAAAATACGCTACCAAGGCTTATTAAAAAATAAAGGCTACGGAAAAATAGTCACTGAAATTAAACCCCTTAAAAAGTTTTGGGATGCAGAAAAAAAACATCAAGATTATCTTAAAAAAAATCCCAACGGTTACTGCCCCAACCACAGTACGGGTGTGAAATTTTTAGTGGCAGGGGCAACAACCCCTATCGCTAAAATAAAGGAGATTTCCCCCGTAAAAGGAAAAGAAATTATTGTAGTAAAAGCCGAAGGTTATTGCCCTTACTGTGAGAAATTTAAAAAAGAAGTGAGTTCACATTACAAAGGTTCTGTGCCCATGCAAGAGGCACATGCAAACCAGTTAAAAAAATATAAAATTAAAACCAAGTTATTCGCATCGCCTACTATTCTATTTATTGAAAATGGCGTTGAAACCTTTGCCCATCGCGGCTTTATGAACAATGAATTATTTTATAAAACACTCGGTGATTTTAAACTAGGTAAAAACTCCGAAAGCTATAAAGTGGCGTTTAATAAAGGAACTGATGGTCGATTCTGTAAACAATATGATATTTTCAAGAACACGCCCGATGGAACATTTGTGGATAAGCTATCCGGCGATGCTTTATTTGATACCCGCGACCGCTTTAATTCTAAGACAGGCTGGTTAAGCTTTTTTAAAGCCGTTGATGGATCAACTATTGAGAAGAAAGATAACAGCTTCGGGATGGAAAGAATCGAGGTTATTGCAAAAAAGAGCGGTATTCACTTAGGGCATGTATTCCCAAGAGAGGATGGCAAGCAACGCTTTTGTATTAATGCAACGGTATTGGATTTTGTGCCTCGCAAAAAATAGCTAAAACCGGATAACTTCACCCGTTAAACTATCGAAGATTTTCGTGGGACTTTGCAAATCACCCAACGCGCCTTCAAGAATAATATCCACCTTATTGCCTAACTGATCTAATACTGCTTCGGCAGTTTTAGCAGGTTCTAGTCCTGCTAAATTTGCACTGGTAGACACTAAAGCAGAATCAAGTATTTGGCATAACTCACGAGCAATAAGATGTTTGGTAATACGAATTGCTAAACTATTGAAATCACCTGTTAACCACTTAGGTGCAGAATCTAAAGCGGGGAAAATATACGTGTTTTCACTGGGGGTGGTGAATGCTATTTGGGTTTGTAAAAGAGGTTGTAGGTATTTTTCAACCTGAGAAAAATCACTGGCAATAATAATTAGCCCTTTTGATATAGAGCGGTTTTTAATCTCAAGCAAACGCATCACTGCATTTTTATTATCTGGGTCGCAACCTAATCCATAAACCGCTTCTGTGGGGTAGGCGAAAACTTTACCTTGTTTAAAAGGCTTGGTTAAATCCGCAGTTTGTTGAGTGATAATCATTGATATAAAGAGGGTGCTTTTTTATGGGTATCTACCCTCTCCCCGGTCCTCTCCCTACTAGGGAGAGAGGGATATTTATTTCTTTTTTGCCGTTGTTTTTTTCTTGGCTACTGCTTTTTTCTTTTTCACTGGCTTCTTTTTTGCCTTTTTCTTAGCTAAAGTCTCAACCCATTTTTTATTCTCATAACGCGCTGACCAGCCAGTTGCCTTACCGTCTTTATCAGTACGTACATAGTGCTCTTTGGATTTACGATCAAACCGTACCGCTACTTTATTACCTTGTGGATCTTCAGCTGGAGCATCGGCTAAGAAATAAAACTTCTTAGAAATACGATCTTTAAAACGTTGCAACTCTTCTACCAAAGGCGCACGGGTTTCGCGTGATTTTGGATAAGTGCTGGCTGCCATAAATAAACCTGCCGCACCGTCGCGTAAAATAAAGTGGGCATCGGATTTTTCACATTCTAATTCTGGCAGTGGAACAGGGTCTTCACGCGGTGGCGCTACTTCACCGTTGCGTAAAATCTTACGGGTATTTTTACAGTCTTCCACGTTGCTACATTTCATGTAGGGGCCGAAGCGACCTGTGGTCAAGTGCATATCGTGTCCACATTTTTCACATTCTACAACCGGGCCTTCGTAGCCTTTGAGTTTAAATGTGCCTTTTTCTATATCGTAACCATCACATTCTGGGTTTTCGCCACAGACGTGTAGTTTGGTACTTTCATCAATGAAATAACTCTTCATTGCTGAATCACATTTTTTACAGCGGTGTTTTGCCATTAGTGCTTCGGTTTCTGCATCTTCATTGTTTACATCAATGGTCTCTTCTGCAGGCACTAAATTAATGGTTTTTTTACAGCGTTCTTTAGGTGGAAGGTTGTAGCCATCACAGCCTAAAAATACGCCTGTGCCCGCCGTACGAATACCCATATTGCGACTACAGTCAGGACACTCAATCTCGGTCATGACCATTTCGTTGGTCTTCATGCCACCTTTTTCAGGATCATCTTTGGCTTTATCTAGCGTGACTTTAAAATTCTTGTAGAAATCATCAAGCACGTCTTTCCATTGCAGTTTACCGTCTGCAATTTCATCCAGCTCTTTTTCCATTTCTGCGGTGAAATCGAAGTTCATCAACTCTTCGAAGCTTCCGACCAATCGTTTGGTTACAATTTCACCCATTTTTTCTGCGAAGAAACGGCGTGAATCGACTTTTACATAACCACGATCTTGAATCGTCGAGATAATAGATGCGTAAGTAGAGGGGCGACCAATACCGCGTTTCTCTAATTCTTTAACCAAGGATGCTTCTGTGTAACGCGGTGGTGGTTTGGTAAAGTGCTGTTGCGGATCAAGCTCAACCAAATTGAGCGCTTCGCCTTGTTTAAGATCAGGCAAATCAGGCTTTTCTTTGCTCATGGTCGGCAATGCTTTTGTCCAACCTGCAAACCGTAAGGTGCGACCCGATGCCGTTAAGTTGTACTGCCCTGCTTCAATGGTAAGACGAGTAGAATCGTATTTAGCAGGCACCATTTGACAGGCTACAAATTGTCGCCAGATTAATTCGTAGAGCTTTTTTGCATCATCGCCTACATCTTTTAACTGGTTCATCATGACTTTGGCATTTGATGGGCGTATCGCCTCATGCGCCTCTTGTGCGCTACTTTTAGAACCGTAGAAATTAGGGGCTTTAGGTAGATAATCGCTACCGTATTTTTTACCGATTAACTCGCGCACGCTTTCCAACGCATCTTTGCTCAAGTTGGTTGAATCGGTACGCATATAGGTGATGTAACCGCGCTCGTACAAACGTTGCGCCAAGCCC
>DQUJ01000134.1 GCA_015662325.1 Leucothrix mucor
AAGAAGTGAATGCCGAACTGCCTGATATTAAAATTGAAGTGCTCGGCCCTCCACCTACATCAGGTACGCGTGATGCCTTTGCAGAGCTTGCATTAGAAGGTGGCTGTAAAACTTTTGATTGGATTAAGGCGCTTAAGAAGAAAGATAAACAGCAATACAAGTCGGTTTGTCATTCCATTCGTGAAGATGGTGCTTACATCGAAGCGGGCGAAAATGATAACTTAATTGTGCAAAAGCTTGAGAAAAATCCTAATGCTTTAGGCGTATTTGGCTTTAGCTTTTTAGATCAAAACTCAGACAAAGTAAAAGGCGCAAGCATTGATGGCGTGGGGATTAGCTTTGAGTCTATCGCCGATGGTTCTTACCCTGTTTCTCGTCCTTTATTCTTTTATGTTAAAAATGACCATGTGAGTAAAGTCCCAGGTATCAAAGAGTTCCTTGCTGAATTTACACATGATGATACGTGGGGTGAGGAGGGTTATTTAACTGAAAAAGGTTTGATTCCGCTAAGTGATGATAAGCGTAAAGAAATTGCTAAAGCAGCAAAAGAATTAACACCTTTAAAGTTAGACGCAGAGTAAGTTTATTGTCGGCAGGTAATGTTTTCTTCCGCCTGCCGACATTTTTTGTGGCCTGAATCGTTGATCAAATGTGAAAAAGAGAAGTCTCTACACATTGACGGTTCAGACCAGAGAGAATATGTAAAAAATATATAAGATGTTTTTACACGCGACCTGATACATGTGAAAATATCGTATCGTTTAAATAAGTCCCACGGTATGTTATCCCATTAATTGAGACTGTTTTTTATGCCTTTACAGACCATCCTTGTCACCTTAGTTGCTCTGCTGATATTCAGTTTTTTTCTGGGTCGTAAGCGTTCGATTGCTGTTTCAAGCCCCATCGGCAACAAAGGTGGTCGTCGTGACTTGCATTCGCGCCCCCATTATTATGGGTATATGGTCGCTATTTGGGCGGGCATTCCTGCGGTCTTAATACTGATTTTGTGGACTGCTTTTAACTCATCCATCATCACTTCATTAACCGTTTCTGGTTTGCCAGAGTCATTACAAGCTCAATCAAAAGATGCGATTGGTTTGATGATGAATGAGGTGCAGAACTTAGCAGAATCAGGCAACTTTGAGGCTGAGTCTGATCCCGTTTTAAAAAATGCTGCCGTACATTACCAACGCTTACAAGGGATTAGTGATTTGGCCAAGACAGCGGTTGTATTTGTCGTTGCCTTGTTAGGTATGCTGATGGGCTGGCGTTTAATCAGCCCGCAAACACGCGCTAGAAATAAAGTAGAAACCGTGGTGCGCTGGGCAATGATTATTTGTGCCGCTATCTCTATATTTGCGACCTTAGGTATTGTTTTTTCGGTGCTGTTTGAATCCATCCATTTCTTCAAAGCGGTTCCGCCGGCTGATTTTTTATTCGGCACACGCTGGAGTCCTCAAACCTCGATTCGTGCTGATCAAGTCGGTAGTTCGGGGTCATTTGGTGCAATCCCGTTATTTGTAGGTACCTTATTAATATCGGCAATTGCTTTAATTATTGCGGTGCCTTTGGGTTTGATGTCGGCGATTTATTTGTCCGAATATGCAAGCGAGCGATTTCGCGCAATAGCCAAACCGCTATTGGAAATTTTGGCAGGAATCCCAACGGTGGTGTATGGTTTTTTCGCGGCCCTGACGGTTGCGCCATTTTTACGCGCATGGGGTGAATCTATCGGCTTGAATGTGGCTTCAGAGAGTGCATTAGCCGCAGGATTAGTCATGGGTATTATGATTATCCCGTTTGTTTCTTCGCTTTCAGATGATGTGCTTTCTGCGGTGCCACAAGCGATGCGTGATGCATCTTACGGCATGGGTGCTACCCAATCAGAAACAGTGCGCCAAGTGGTTATTCCAGCCGCCTTGCCGGGTATTGTTGGTGGTGTTTTGTTGGCTGCTTCACGAGCGATTGGTGAGACCATGATCGTGGTAATGGCAGCAGGTTTGTCGGCTAAATTAACGATAAATCCACTTGAAGCAGTAACAACGGTGACGGTGCAGATTGTGACCTTATTAACAGGCGACCAAGAGTTTGATAGTCCTAAAACATTGGCGGCGTTTGCTTTGGCTCTAGGTTTGTTTGTGATTACGTTGCTACTTAATTATGTTGCACTTCATATAATCCGAAAATACAGAGAACAATATGAATAAGGTTTTAAGCTCCCTTTCCCTTGCAGAGAGGGCTGGGGGAGGGTAGAGAGATAAAAATTAGCAATGTTTTCCAGCTAGAGGGAGTTGTATAAAAATACTGTAGGTTGGCGCTGAGGAACGAAGCCCAACGTGATACGGTTTGTTGGGCTTCGCAAGCTCAGCATCAACCTACAATAGGACTTTTTGACATCCTAACTAAGGAAAGGAACAAGGTCAGTAGATGGATAGTATTTACTGTAACGGAAGAATAACTGAAGAAACTTAAATGAGTGAAACAACTAAAAAAATCGAAGCAGGCTTAAAAAAGCGCTACTCCAAAGAAAAGCGTTTTCGTTTTTATGGCATGGCTTCGTTGTTTATTAGCTTTTCTTTTCTGGCGATATTGCTATTTACTATTATTAGCAAGGGCTTGCCTGCTTTTCAACAAACCTATGTCAAGCTAGATATAGAACTGAATGAATCCATTTTAGGGGTCAATAAAGACTCAAGTGAAGATGCTTTATTCTCTGCTAACTACAATAAAGTGGTTAAGCAAACCTTGAATGAAATGTTTCCTGGTGTAAAAGGGCGTAAGCAAAAACGCGCCTTGAACAACTTGGTGAGTAAATCAGCGGCTTATGATCTGCGTGATCGGGTTATAGATAATCCCAGCCTTTTAGGTACAAAGCAGTCTTATTGGTTTTTAGCTAAAGATGATGTTGATGTTTTTATGAAAGGCAATATAGATCGTAATTTGCCCGAATCAGATCGTCGTATTAAGGATTATCAATTAAAATGGATTGATAGCCTTATTGCAGAAGAGCGTTTAGAAAAGCGTTTTAATACCGTTTTATTTACCGCAGGTGATTCCAGAGAGCCAGAACAAGCGGGCATGAGGGGCGCAATTGTAGGTTCTTTATTAACCATGCTGGTCACATTGCTGTTGTCTTTTCCGATTGCGGTAGCGGCAGCCGCCTACTTGGAAGAGTTTGCGCCACAAAACAACCGCTGGGTTGATTTGATTGAAATTAATATCAACAACCTTGCCGCAGTGCCTTCCATAGTCTTTGGTCTTTTGGGACTTGCCATTTATATCAATATATTTGGTGTGCCACGTTCCACGCCCTTGATCGGTGGTTTAGTGCTAACGTTAATGACCTTGCCGACCATTATTATTGCGAGTCGAGCAGCGATAAAATCAGTGCCTCCTTCAATTAAAGAAGCAGCCGTTGGTTTGGGTGCTTCACGCATTCAAGTCCTTTTTCAGCACACCTTGCCACTGGCGATGCCCGGTATTTTAACGGGCACAATTATCGGCATGGCACAGGCTTTGGGTGAAACAGCACCGCTATTGATGATCGGCATGGTGGCATTTGTTTCTGACGTACCAACAGGCATTATGGATCCATCTACGGTAATGCCCGTGCAAATTTACCTATGGTCAGATAGCCCCGAAAGAGCCTTTACGGAAAGAACCTCAGCCGCCATTATGATTTTATTAGGGTTCTTAGTGCTAATGAATTTATTCGCAATCATGTTGCGCAAGAAATTTGAGCGTAAGTGGTAAGTAGAAAAATAAGTGCTAAGCAGAAGATAAGAATTAGAGTATAAATTATGAATGATGTAATCAACACACTCCCCGGAACAGCAACGGCTTCTCTTGAAACGTCAGAGGCAAAGCCCAGTATTCAAGCGGTTGAGAGTCGTAGTGAATTTGATATTGAAATCAATGGCACGGTGGGCACGCCGTTTGTGGATAACCCCAAAATGACATCCAGAAATTGCGATGTTTTCTACGGTGATAAACAAGCTATTTTCGATATTAATTTAGATATTGCCAAGAATGAAATTATTGCCATGATTGGCCCTTCTGGCTGCGGTAAATCCACTTATTTGCGCGTGTTAAACCGTATGAATGACACCATTCCTATCTGTCGCGTTACGGGCGAGCATACCTTAGATGGCGAAGATATTTATGCCAAAGACCAAGATCCTGTTTTATTGCGCGCACGTGTTGGCATGGTGTTTCAAAAGCCCAACCCTTTTCCGAAGTCTATTTACGATAATGTCGCCTATGGCGCACGTTTACATGGTTTGGCTTCTAATCGTTCCGAGCTTGATGAAGTGGTTGAATCTAGCTTAATCAAAGCGGGCTTATTTAAAGAAGTAAAAGATGATTTACAAAAGCCGGGTACGGGATTATCAGGTGGTCAACAACAACGCCTTTGTATTGCACGCGCGATTGCGGTTGATCCAGAAGTGATTCTAATGGATGAACCCACTTCGGCACTTGATCCTATCGCGACGGCTTTAATTGAAGAGCTAATGGATGAGCTAAAAGAGAACTACACGATTGCGATTGTAACGCATTCGATGCAACAGGCGGCGCGTGTGTCTCAGCGCACGGCTTATTTTCATCTGGGAAAATTAGTGGAAGTAAATGAAACTCAGAAGGTTTTTACAAATCCAGTACATAAGCTTACAGAAAATTATATTACAGGACGTTTTGGATAAATATCATCCCTTACTGTTTTTTATTAAGATAAGGAAGGGTTAGAGGATGTCGCAAAAAAACCATTGTAGGTTGGTGTTGAGCTTGCGAAGCCCAACAAACGGTGCCACGTTGGACTTCTTTCCTCAGCGCCAACCTACAGTATTTATTTTTTACAACACCCTCTGCTAAGGAGAGGGAGTAACAGAGCAACAAATTAGGATTATAAAATGGAAATCG
>DQUJ01000162.1 GCA_015662325.1 Leucothrix mucor
ATTTAACAAGTTGCGTAATACAAAAAATTGGTGGGTAGCCCCAGCCGCATCAACCATTATCGGCGGGTTAATTGATACCCTGCTATTTTTTGGTATTGCTTTTTACCAAAGCACGGATAAGTTTATGGCAGCCAACTGGACAGAAATTGCTACGGTTGATTATATTTTCAAGCTCATCATCAGCATCGCATTATTCGTGCCAGCCTACGGCATACTCATGAACCAACTCTCTACTAAATTAAAAAACGCATGAACGAAAAAAATATTTATCAAGATCTAAAACAATTAGGTGGAAGCACCGTACTACCGACATCTCCAGAAGAAGCCGTTTTAGAAGCTGTAGACAACCCAAATACCGACGTAGATTACATGGTGCGCTTCACCGTGCCCGAGTTTACATCACTTTGCCCCATGACAGGTCAACCCGACTTTGCGCATTTAGTGATTGATTATATTCCCGATCTAAAACTTGTCGAAAGCAAATCACTTAAATTATTCTTAGGCTCATTTCGAAATCACGGCGCTTTTCATGAAGCTTGCACCGTTGATATTGCCAAACGCTTAATCGAAGATATTTCCCCAAAGTGGATTCGCATTGGTGGCTATTGGTATCCACGAGGCGGAATGCCGATTGATATATTCTTTGCCCAAGGTGAGATTCCAGCAGGTGTTTGGGTACCTGAGCAGAAGGTTGATGGTTATCGTGGACGCGGTTAAATACTAATTTTAAAAGCACACCCCCCCACTTTTGAATGATAGCTCGTTAGTTTTTTAACGACGCTAGAATTTATGCAAAGCTCCATGATGCTTCTAATAACATCATGTAAAAGTGGGGGGGTGTGCTTTTTAACATTCAACAATATTAACAGGCACATCAATCACATGTAGCGCAAGTCCACCGCGCGCAGTCTCTTTATATTTTGAACGCATATCTTTGCCTGTTTCGCGCATGGTGTGGATGACCTTATCCAATGAGACATAATGCGAGCCATCACCACGCAACGCCATACGTGAGGCATTAATCGCCTTTACTGCACCCATCGCATTGCGCTCAATACACGGTATTTGCACCAAACCACCAATCGGGTCACAGGTTAAACCTAAGTTGTGCTCAATGCCTATTTCTGCCGCATTTTCAACTTGTTCAGGCGAACCACCTAAAACTTCGGTTAAACCTGCCGCCGCCATTGCACAGGCAGAACCTACCTCACCTTGGCAGCCCACTTCTGCGCCAGAGATTGATGCATTTTCTTTGATAATCATGCCAACAGCGGCGGCTGTCAGCAAAAATTGTACAATGCCATTATCGCCGCCTTTATTAACATCATCATACGCACCACAAAAGTTTTTATAATAAAGCATTACCGCAGGGATAATCCCCGCCGCGCCATTGGTAGGTGCAGTTACCACCCTGCCGCCTGCCGCATTTTCTTCATTCACCGCCAACGCATATAAATTCACCCAATCCATACTGCCGAGATTAAACAACTCATGGGTTTTCTCATCTTTGAGTGATTGATACAAATCTGCCGCACGGCGCTTAACCTTTAAGCCACCGGGAAGAATCCCGCCGTTCTTGCAACCCTGCTCTACACACAACTGCATTTCATTCCAAATAACCAATAAACCTGAAACGATGTCATCACGCGAACGCCATGTTTCTTCGTTTTTCATCATAATCTGACTGATAGATAAACCTTCGGATTTACACAACTCAAGTAGTTTATCTGCCGTAGTGAAAACATAAGGAAGCGCATGATCATCTTCGGTTAAAAATCGACCATCTAACCCTTGGCAATTTTCATCCACCACAAAACCACCCCCCACTGAATAATAAATCTTCTCAAGCAAGGGATTTCCATTTGAATCAAAAGCGCTTATTTTTAAACCATTGGCATGAAGCGGAAGGCTTTTCTTGCGATAAAAAATAATATCCGATGACGCATCAAAAGCAATCGACTTAACACCCTGCAAAACCAATTTTTTAGACTCATGAATTACAGCAATAGAATCATCAATGCGCGCGACTTCAACCTCCTCAGGCGTCTCACCCATCAAACCCAGCAATACCGCCTTATCGCTACCATGCCCCTTCCCTGTTGCCCCAAGAGAGCCATAAAGTGCCACTTCAACACGCGCCACAGAACCCATCAAACCTTCATCAGACAAAACCAATACAAACTTGCGCGCCGCTACCATAGGACCCACCGTATGTGAGCTTGAAGGACCAATGCCAATTTTAAAAAGATCAAATACACTTATCGTCATAAGCCAAGCTTAAACCAATAATATACAGAAAGCACACCCCCCCACTTTTACATGAGGATTTGAATAATCCTACTAACTAAGGCTTAAAACGATACCATCCTGTATGCCCTTTAGGCTTGGGAAAGAGGTTTTTTTCTGGGGCATTTTCTACATTGGTGTCATTATTATTTGGGTTTAGGTAGTAAGAGAAATATATTTCTCCTTTTTCATCACTAGTTGGAGTTGAATAGCTAATATTCCCATATATTTTTCCATAATGAGCTTCAATAATATTACCTTGATCATCACGCTTGGTTCTTATTCTAAAGTAATAATTTTGATCATCTCTAAAAGGGCTTTTTAATATTTCTCCTGACTTTCTGAATCTTCTAGTTATAAGCTTATCTTGATATCCCGTTAATGGTGCATAATGGGCAGAGCGTAAATCACTGCCTCTATTTTTAGGGGTATAAAAAGGCTGAATGCCATCATCTGGGTTAGTAAATTTTAAAGTCATCGTTGAATCGTATTCAAGTGGATCACGTGTGAAATACTTTACATCTATTTTAAATATAAAATCACTGTGCAAACCCTGTCCATGAGGCACAACCCAGTCTTTAGCAATTAAATCAAAACCAAAGAATTTACCTTCTTCAGGCAGCATGGCAGGATCATTATCATAAGTAGGCCTACCTTGCATTTCTGCTACATACA
>DQUJ01000258.1 GCA_015662325.1 Leucothrix mucor
AAGGGCGCAGGATCAGTGGCAGTTTCGGCGCGTCCGATTTTCCCAAATACGCGTTCTACTTCGGGTACGGTTTTAATTAGGCGATCCGTTTGTATCAACAATTCTTTCGCTTTGCCTATAGAGACACCGGGTAGGGTAGTCGGCATATAAAGCAGATCACCTTCTTCTAATTCTGGCATAAACTCACTGCCTAATTGCTGTAGCGGAATAATAGCAGAAAGCATGATCAGAATTGAAACAGCAATGGTTGCCCACGGTGCTCTTAAACAAATGTTTAGTAACGGGCGGTAGACCCAGATTAAGAAAACAGAGATAGGATTGCTACTTTCTTTGGGGAGTTTTCCGCGAATTAAATAGCCCATTAAAATAGGCACTAAGGATACGGATAAACCAGCTGCTGCCGCCATCGAATAAGTTTTGGTAAATGCTAACGGCGAGAATAATCGACCTTCTTGTGCTTCTAAAGTGAAGATAGGAATAAAGCTTAATGTAATAATCAACAATGAGAAAAACAGTGCAGGACCGACTTCAACCGATGCCTCTGTAATAACGCGCCAATGATCTTTGCCTGTCGGCATCTTGCCATCTTCTTGTTGCCAATGTTCGAGATGTTTATGCGCATTTTCAATCATGACAATGGCGGCATCAATCATTGCGCCAATCGCGATGGCAATGCCTCCTAATGACATGATGTTGGCATTAATGCCTTGTTGGTGCATAACGATAAAGGCGATTAAAATACCAATCGGCAAACTAATAATTGCCACTAACGCCGAGCGTAAATGGAATAAGAAGAGTAAACAAACCACGGCGACAACGGCAAATTCTTCAAGCAGTTTTATTTTAAGATTATCAACCGCGCTCAATATTAATTTAGAACGATCATAGGTGGTGATGATTTCTACACCTTCGGGCAAACCTGCGCGAAGTTCATCTAATTTCTTCTTGGTGTCTTCAATCACTTGTAGCGCGTTTTCGCCGTAACGCATGACTATAATACCACCGACCACTTCGCCTTCGCCATCCAACTCAGCAATGCCTCGGCGCATTTGTGGGCCAATGCGTACCTGTGCAATATCGCGTAATAAAATCGGCGAGCCGGTTTTTTTATCAAGGCTCACGGGGATATTTTCAATATCGGTGACATTTTTAAGATAGCCTTTGGAGCTGATCATATACTCCGCTTCACCGAGCTCCATTACCGAACCACTGGTTTCTTGATTAGCGCGTTGAATCGCGGTTTTTAATTGTTTTAAGGAAATATTGTAAGCGCGTAAATTATCAGGGTCGGCGGTTACTTGGTATTGCTTAACCATGCCACCGATAGTGGCAACTTCGGAAACACCGGGAACGGTTTGTAACTCGTATTTTAAAAACCAATCTTGAAGACTGCGCAGTTGGGATAAATCATGGGTATTGCTTCGATCGACCAGTGCGTATTCATACACCCAGCCGACACCTGTTGCATCGGGGCCAAGCCGTGGCTCTACGTTTTCGGGCAGTTGACTGGCGGCTTGACTAAGGTATTCTTGTACTCGCGCTCGCGCCCAATAAAGATCAGTGCCGTCTTCAAAAATAACATAAACATAGGAATCACCAAAGAAGGAAAAACCACGAACAGCGGTTGCTTTTGGAACGCTCAGCATGGTGGTGGTAATTGGGTAGGTGACTTGGTCCTCAACCACCTGTGGCACTTGACCTGGGAAGCTGGTTTTTACAATCACTTGCACATCCGATAAATCGGGTATCGCATCCAATGGCGTGTTGTACAGCGATATAATACCCCACACGGTAAGAATAACCGTGGCAACAATCACCAAGAAACGGTTTTGAATAGAGGCTTCTATAATTTTAGCGAGCATAAATATCTACCTCTATCTGCTCAGAGCTAGCCCCCTGAGAGGAGTCGAAGGGCGCGGTGAAAGTGCCACTTATTTTATGTTTGGAAAGGCTCATGTATGCCGCCGCTCTATTATTTGAATTGTCCATTCTTATTCTCCGCTCAAACGACGAAAACTAGCTTGTAGATTACTTTCAGAATCAATCATAAATTGACCAGAAACAAGAATCTTGTCACCCTCACTAATGCCTTCTAAAATTTCAACCTGTCCCTCTGATTTCATGCCGATTTTAATTTCGACTGGCTGATATTTTTTTGACTTGCCATCATCTGATACGACTTTAACCACACGTGGTTTATTCTCATAATAAATAATGGATTCAGATGGAACAGTGAGCATCCGTTTGGGGTTGTTAAATAACGTCACATCAGCAAACATATTGGGTTTAAGCAACTGTTTTGGACTATCAAATTTAAGCCTGACTTTAAGGGTTCGCGTTAATGGATTTAACTCAGGATAGATATAATCAACCACACCCATCCATGTTTTCCCCGGTACACCTTGCACCTGAATTTCGGCTTTATTACCCTTTTTAACCCATGTAAGTTGATGTTCAAATACATCCACCAAGACCCATATAGATGAAAGATCAGCGATGGTATAAAGCTCTGTTGTCGGCGTAATGTACATGCCATTACGAATACCCACACGCGTAATTACGCCATTGGTTTTGGCGATAATAGGAATACGCTTTTGCGACTTACCTGTTTTTAACACTTTAGTAATAACACTTTGCGGTACATTCAAATCACGCAAACGAACCTTAGATGATTCCACCAAAGAAGCGCCACGACTAGAGAGCGCAGAACCGACACGTCTTGCGCTGAGTAAATCCTTTTGTGCCGATAAAATATCAGGCGAATAATATTCTAATAAAGTTTTACCTTTACTAACGGGATCGCCCAGCGATTGCGTATAAACCCGTTCCACCCAACCATTTGCGCGGGTATGAATATGGTGCAATGTATCTTCGTTATAACCCACCGTACCAATGGTTTTGATGGTGCGTGATAGGGT
>DQUJ01000038.1 GCA_015662325.1 Leucothrix mucor
ATCAAGGTCAGAAAAGTTACGTGGGAATACTTTATCAACAATACTGCCGCCACGATTAAAATTAATCAGTCCACGAAGGTATAAGGCATAATCCGTTTTTGGACTGCGCGGATAAATACGCATATAACGGTCGATGGTGTCTAATGCGGTGTCGGGTTCGTCAAACTTATAATAGGCGTATGCTTGTTCTAATAAGGATTGTTGTGCAAAACGACCCAATGGAAAACGAGCTTCTAAGGTTTCATATTGGCTAATCGCTTTTTCAAAATCAGCTTCTTTCACCGATGCTCTCGCGCTTTTAAGTAATTGTGTGGCAGATGCAGTAGAGTTTTTATCGACACGGTCTTTTTTTGTACCTTGCCCAGAACATGCAGTAAGTAGGAGTACAAATAGAGACAGCGAGATAATTTTTGTTATGTTCATGTAAAAGCCCATTAGATTCGATCAAATTTTCAGCAATTATACAGTAACAAGTTGTTACAACAAAATGATTACAACATGAGGACTTACTTTTATACTGTGCCCTTACTCTGCCATGACAAACTAAAAATTTTATGCCCATGACAAATCAAAAAGAACTTACTTTTACGCTCCCAGAAGAAATGATGGGACATCGCTTAGATCAAGTTATTTCTCAGTTATGCCCAACCTATTCACGCAGTCAGTTACAAAAGTGGATTAAATCAGGTGATATTTTAGTGAATGATAAACCTGCTAAAACCCGTGATAAAGTCATCGGGGGAGAACGCGTAGTTATTCACCCTGTGCTTACCGAAAAAACTGTCGATAAACCCGAAGCAATTGATTTTGATATTGTGTTTGAAGATGAACATATCTTAGTCATAAATAAACCTGCGGGTTTGGTGGTGCATCCTGGAGCAGGGAATTTAACGGGCACATTGGTCAATGGTTTATTGGCGCATAATGAACAACAAAAGCATTTGCCCAGAGCGGGTATCGTCCATCGTTTAGATAAAGATACAACGGGCTTGATGATGGTGGCTAAAACATTGGAAGCGCACACGTCGTTGGTTAATCAGTTGCAAGCACGCGAAGTGAAACGTGAATATCTTGCCTTAGTTTCTTTCGATGTAATTGCAGGTGCGACGATTGAGGGTAATATCGGCCGGCATCCTCGTGATCGTAAGCGTATGACAGTACATACCAACGGCGGCGGTAAAGAGGCGATTACACACTATCGTATTGAGCAACGTTTAAATCATCACACCTTACTAAGAGTCAATCTTGAAACGGGAAGAACCCACCAAATACGGGTGCATTTATCATGGAAACATATGCCGATTGTGGGTGATAGAGTGTACGGTGGACGCGCGCGAGTGCCTGCTAATATAGATGAAACTACGCGAGAAATTTTACAGCGAATGACACGTCAGGCGTTGCATGCGACAAGTTTAACCGTGGTGCATCCTGCGACAGGCGAAAAAATCACATGGGAAGCAGAAATGCCTAAAAAAATGCAAAGATTGATTAAGTTATTAGCCAGAGAAGGAGAGTAGTGTCAGCGTAGAACACACGCTAAAAAATTAACTACAGTATGATATATACTGTAGTTAAAGAAGCTAAAACTATGATTCAGCTCTTTTTTTTTTGTGATCGTGCATGCGAGGTCATGTCTCGTATGCAAAGTCTCCATATTAGTCTAGTAAGTAGTCGTCTTCAAAAACATCTTTTAAGTGACGTTCCAGCGCTTTGCGCTCAAGATAATCTTCTACATTGCG
>DQUJ01000119.1 GCA_015662325.1 Leucothrix mucor
CCCTTTAATGCTAAAAGCGCAGAGCCGTATGAGGCATCTGTGTTTTCTGGTGTAATCATCTCTACTTTTAATTGTTGCTCTCGAATCTTTGTCCACGCCGTATTTTTACTGCCGCCACCCACGCTTCTTACAGACACTACTGTCGGCGCACCTAAATCATTGAGACGTTGATAAGCTTGTTTTTCAATCCTTGCTATTCCTTCTAGCATCCCTTGAAAAAAATCAACATCGTTGTCGGGTCTTGGCGATAATTGCGCTTGTTTTTTAGGATCTGACACAGGAAAACGCTCACCCTCTTTGATTAAAGGATAATATTCCAAGCCTGTCGATTTATA
Organism: Leucothrix mucor; assembly: GCA_015662325.1. The sequence goes on from DQUJ01000119.1 coordinate 336, forward strand.
AGGCGCTTGTTGTAATGACAGTTGTTCTGTCATCAACTCCATTTCTTGATCCGAAAAATAATGGCACAAGACCTTACCACCAGAATTAGATGCGCCACCCACTAACCATTGATCGCCTAAACGATGGCTGTAAACACCGTACTTTATAGAAAAAATGGGTTTATCAGAAAGTAACTTAACCACCAGCGTACTGCCTAATGATGTGACCGCTTCGCCTATTTTCTGTGTTCCCGTTGCAATAAACGCGGCGATGCTATCGGTTGTTCCTGTTACTAACTGTAATGATTTAGGCAAACCTAGTTTTGATGCTTGTTGTTTTTGAATCGTTGCGACCGAAGTTCCCGCAGGAAACACATTTGGCAATAACGATAAGTCGATCCCCAATGCCTGCATGGCATCTTTTTTCCATGCTCTATTGACAATATCGTAGCCTAGTTTTAAGCAATTATTCTCATCACTTAGGCTAAAATGATTACTGAGTTTCCCTAAAATATAATCCGCTTGATGAACAGCATGTGCATGATTAAACATAGAATCAGTATCGTGTTTTAGCAACCACAATAAACGCGCTAACGAGCCAGAAGCCCCCTGCCCGCCATTGTCTGCAGGTAAATGCTGTGTGATCAAAGCGGCTTCTTGTGTCGCACGTAAATCATCATACATCAACACGCGTGATGTCGGCATGCCATTCTTATCCGTCAATAAAATTGTGCCCGACGTGCCATCAATCGCTAACGATTGTAAACGTGATTTTAAATCATCAGGAAGATCAGATAATAGCTGTTTAACGCTTTTCCACCATAATTCTGGCGACTGCTTTTGCGCTTGATCATAACGAATAATGGTAGAGGATTTTAATTGTTTATCCGCATCAATAATCGCAAGCCGAACACCCGATGTGCCTAAATCAATCCCTGCAAATAACGCTGTCATAAATGATTGTTACGCTAACTCTTACGGCAATCCGCTATGGAAGCTCAACCATCGTGGGTGCTTGCCAACCCTCTTGTCGATGCTCTGCAACCACAGCAGTATAAATACCACCGCGCACGTTAAAGTCAGCGGTTACACGCATAAAACGTGGATTAATAGCTTTAACTAAATCCGATAGAATCTCATTGGTCACCGCTTCGTGAAATTTACCTTCATCACGGAAAGACCAGTAATACATTTTTAACGCTTTTAGCTCGACACATAATTCATCCGGTACATATTCAAGCGTAATGTCAGCAAAGTCTGGTTGCCCCGTCATTGGGCACAGACAGGTAAACTCCGGTGAATTAATACGAATCGTAAAATCACGTTCGGTATTTGGGTTGGGAAATGTTTCTAGATCTTTACTGGGTTTGCTTGCCATGATTATCCTATTTATCTTAAATTTCTAATGAGTTGTTCGGCATTATACGCATTGTTGAATTAGCCACTACTTTTTATTTTCGCTCATTTGCCGATACAAACTCAGAGCCATAAAAGCCAAAACTGCTGTGCCCATGAGTAAGAATATCCATAGTCCAATTTTCTTCCACGGTTTTGGTTTTTCTATTTTCGCTAGTTCTCGTACTTTATGAGGATTACTGACGCTCACTTGATCAAGTCTTGCACCCGCATCTTTAATGCTCTCAATTAATTGAGATAGACCTGTATTATCGGCAGGCGTTATTATTGGGTTTCCATAGGCTAATTTAAAAGGGCCTTTACCCTGCGCAAGGTAGGTTAGCTTTATCTGTTGCCAGCGGCCACGGATTTCAGGTAACTGATTGGTGCTTAACTGGGATTCGTTGGCAAGATCTAATTTCCAATAGCGATCACGACTATGTGAAAGTGAAAAGGGACGACTGTTTAATTGAGTATCGGCAATAGTTAAACGGTACTGCATAATGTTTTTATGAAACTGCCAGGGGCTTGATTCATTATTGCGTGAATATAATTTCCCTTTCAATAATACGCTATCCTCTAACGACACAAACTCCATTGATGACAAGGCGACATTCAGATTGTTTTCAAACAATAGATCACCCTTAGAATCATAATAAGGTTTACCTAATATCGCTGTCTCTGTAACCTGTTTTGCTTGTTGAGTATAAGACCCTGAAATAGTGTTAATGTGATTTTTCTGCTGGGGCTTGAGCCACGTTAAACGCAGATATTTCTTGGTGGTACAAGGAAAGTTAAGCACTTCATTCACTAACTGAGAACCCGAAAAATTCAATTTAGACACATTTAAAGAACGACTTATCGACTGCCAATTCTGTAGATCATCACTGCTTTCTAAGCGTAACGGTAAGATCATACTGGGCTTGGCTTGATCCCAATCCAACTTTAATTTACAGAGTTTTTGTTTAGTCTTACTGCCTTGTTGGTTGACAATAATATATTGAAACTCATTCTTGTCTTTATCTGCATTTGTCGCTACAGCTTGTTTTAATTTCTGATCAATCTCAAGCTGGTGTTGTCCTAAGCTTTGCTTTATAACCACCCGAATATTATTAGGATTAGATGCTTGTTCTTTACTAAAAGGGAAGA
>DQUJ01000063.1 GCA_015662325.1 Leucothrix mucor
ATCAGAATAAGTTGCATAAGTATTTCATAAATTGATTATGTGAAATAAATATGGAATAATTCGATGTGTCTTTAATGGTTTTTAGGGGGCATCATGAGTACAGCAGTAGCTAACGTCATTGATCAGATAAATCAATCTAGCACTTTAAAAGGTGTTGATTTAGCTAATATAACCTCCGTATCTACAGCGACTGTCTCGCGCTGGAAAAAGGGTAAGGCTACTCCCGACACGGATACACAGCTAATTTTATCGGATTTAAGGTATGTCGTAGACACCTTGGCAGAATATTATTCACCTGATGAAATTCGCTTGTGGCTGTATGCTAATAATCACCTTCTTGATGGGCAAAAAGCAATTGACTTAATTCATAATCAAAAAACAGATCAAGTTCTGGATGCAATCGAACGCTTAGCATCACATTCTTATTTGTGAAGCTATTAGTAGTTAAAATTAATTAAATGATGTCCCATGATCATGAAATATTGGATGTTTTGGGTCAGCTTGACTCTATTGAGTATTCAGGGGAGCTTTGGCGAACTACTTGGTTAAAACGTGATCCGTTGCTCGGCGGAATAGGTGGAGGACGTTGGAGCCCGAGTAAAAAATCTGAAACCTTGTATACCAGTTTAGAAGAAAACACATCAATTGCTGAATTACATTATCATCTATCGCAAGCACCTGTTCGATCTTCGTGTGCGGTACTAATTTGCCAATTATCTACGGAAAAATTAAATTTATTAGACTTGAGGTCGTCTGAAGTTTGGGCAGATTTACAGATAGAACATAAATCAAAAAAAGAACAAGTTGTTCATTCACAAAAAATAGGAGCAGCGGTTCATTTTTTGGAATATCAAGGTATGATTGTTCCTAGTTATCGTTCCGAAGGTAATAATTGTGTGATCTTTACAGAATTGACACAGCTTGATCAAATTACAGTAGAATCTAAGGCAGAAATTAATTGGCCAGCTTGGATAAAAAAGTGAAAGGCTTTGAAATAGAAATCTTTACACGAGAGATATGACGGATTAAAAATGCTTAGATTCTCCCTGATTTCCTTAAAAAATCGGTCAATAGCTCTGCTATGAATGACCCCTCGTTTTTAAGAAAAACAGGAAAAATCACACTATTTTTACTCTCGCCTTACTCTCGTGCAAAGGCCTCAAAATAATTTAAACGAAAAAGCATAAATTAATGATAGCCTATATCCAATGCAAACCCTAAACCCCTACACAGTCCCTTTAGAATCCATCAATCTGATTGAAGCCAGTGCGGGTACGGGTAAATCGTGGACGGTAACGCTACTATATCTACGTCTGATTTTAGAAAAAGGCTTAACAGTAGATCAGATTTTAGTGGTGACATTCACCGATGCAGCAACCAAAGAATTGCGTGACGCAGTGCGTGAACGCCTAGTTGAAGCCTTGGATTATTTTCAAGCGAAACAGTCTGGGCAAACCTTACCATCGTCAAAACAAGAATACGCAGAACTGTATAAACAAAACAAACATGGTACAGATAAAGAGGCAATCCAACATTTAAACCTTGCCAAACTCAGCTTAGATGAAGCGGCGATTCTCACCATTCATAGTTTTTGTCAACGTGTGTTAAATGAAAATGCGTTTGAAGCAGGTCTGCCGTTTGAAAGCGAGTTGATGGATGATGATTATGATCTGATGTTAAAACTTACAGACGATTATTGGCGACGTAAGTTTCAACATGCGCCACAGGCTTTATTGTTTAAGCTAAATCAAAAAAGTATTACGCCAGATTCTTTGTTAAATGATATTCGTGGTGCGGTAGGTAAACCGTATTTAGAGATTTGTGGGCCAAATACCCAGCAGGAAGACGACCAAAAATGGAAAGAGCTGGATGAGTATTTTCAGCAAGCGATAGACGCATGGACGGATAGTCGAGATGATTTAATTACGATGCTGTCTGATCCTGATAGAGAAGATGAATATCTTAAATATATAAGGGATCATCGTGATGAAATTTTTGCAGAATTAGATTGCTTGTCTTGCGCTAAACAATTGCCCGTTCTGTTGGATATGACAAAAATGTCATGGATAGGAACAAAAGAAAAAACCTATAAAAAGTTTGAATCAATTAATCCTCCCTTTTGTAAGAAATGGCAATGCTTCCTCGATTTATGGAAAGAGCTAAATGAAAGCTCGGATGACTTTCTTAATCAAATTCGTATTGATTTACTGCAGCATTTACAACAAGAACTCCCTAAAGAAAAGCAACGTTTTGGGGTTTTATCCTTTGATGATTTATTACTGCAATTACAGCAAGCCTTACAAACGAATGAAGACCAAGGGAAAAGTCTTGCAGAAGACATTCGTAATAAATACAAAGCCGCGTTGATTGATGAATTTCAAGATACTGATCCGATTCAATATGATATTTTTAGTCGTATTTATAAAAACACAAATGACAGCATTGATAGCGGATCTACCAATAACGCCAATAATAACACTGTCTTTTTAGTCGGTGATCCTAAACAGGCTATTTATAGCTTTCGTGGTGGCGATATTCATACCTATATTAAAGCTAAAAGCGATACGCTTGAAGACAATCGTTACACCTTGAATAAGAATTGGCGATCTCATGCCAGCTTAATTTCGGCGTTTAACGCCTTGTACCAACTGCCTGAAAGCAACCCTTTTCAAGATGACGATATTAGCTACATCAACGTAGACGCAGGGGATAGGATAACAGATGATTTACGCACGTCTAATGTCAATAATGAGATCAATAACAGCGCTTTACGCTTTTGGCAATACGATCAAACAGAAGAAAAACCCAGCCTAGATGATATTCGTAATGACATTGCAACTGCGGTTGCAGGCGATATTACACGCGTGCTGAACGTAAGTAATGAAGGTAATGCTAGCATTGGTGAAAAGCCCATTACAGGTGGTGATATTGCAGTGTTGGTGCGTTCTCATTATCACGGTGATTTGATTAAAGCGGCACTCAGCCAAAAAGGGGTTGCCAGTGTACAAAGCAGTAAAGACAGTATTTTTGAAACGCAACAAGCATCCGAAATAATACGATTACTCACCGCAATTATAGAACCCCAAAGAGAAGATGATGTACGCCGTGCGTTGGTGACAGAACTGATGGGCAGAAACGCCGATGATTTAATCGCCTATGAAAAAGACGGTGCGGCATGGGAAGATATTTTACAGTCGATGTTTACATGGCATTATCAATGGAAGCAACAAGGCTTTTTGCCAATGATGCGTTCATTGATGAAAACAGAAAAGCTACATCAACATTTACTCGGCTTTGATGATGGCGAACGGCGTTTAACGAATCTGTTGCATTTGTCAGAAATTATTCACCAGCAAAGTCGTCAACAATCGTTAAGCATGGAAGAAACGGTGCGTTGGCTAAAGCAACAGCAAGAAGGATTGAATAAAGGTATTGGTTCTACTCAAAAAGAATTACGTTTGGAAAGTGATGAAAACCTAGTAAAAATTGTCACCATTCATAAATCAAAAGGTTTGGAATACCCGATTATTTATTGTCCTTTTGTGGGCTTGGGCGCTAAGGGTAAAGCGTTGGGTGCGGCGTATAGTTTTTACGATGATGAAAAGGCGTGTTTAGAAATCGGTTCTGCAGATGCGGATCAACATAAAGACTTAAAAAGAATTGAAGAAAAAGCAGAAGATACCCGTTTACTTTATGTGGCGCTGACGCGTGCAAAATACCAATGCACAGTAGTGAGTTTTGATGAACCTATTTTTAATAACCCCGATAGAACTGCATTAGGTTGGTTGATTAGTAATGGGCAGTTAGTCGAAGATAAAAAAGCATATTACGAAGCCTATAAAGCAAATCTAGAAAAACTAGCAGTAAACAGTCATGGCAATATCAGCGTGCAAGCAATGCCTGTTTTTGATGAGAATCTACGTTTAAAAAAACAACAATCAACTCAAAAACTATCTGCTAGGGCATTTACGGCTAAAATAAAATCACAAATACAAATTACCAGTTTTAGTGGTTTAACGGCAGGTGCGCATGTGGAAACTGCGGATCATGACTCGCTTTCTACAACTGGACTTTTAACAACTGCACTATCGGCAACAGCACAGTTAGAACCGAAAGCAGAGAATGAATTTCCACGCGGGCCAACCGCAGGTAATGCCTTGCATGAAATTTATGAAAATTTAGATTTTAAAAGCCCAGTAGGAGAACAGAAAAGCGTCATTAAGGATGCGTTGAATAAATGGGGGTTTGATAAAAAACACGAAGCATCCGCGCAAGTGTTGATAGAAGATTCTTTAGAAACATCCTTATTCGAAAGCTTCAGTTTAGATCAGCTAAGCTTAGATAAACGGCTTAATGAAATGGAGTTTTATCTGCCGCTAGAGCCTTTACAAATCGATGATCTTAAACAGATTTTATTCAAACATTTGCCCGAAGACCAACAAGCAATGCGAGATGCGGTGGATACACTTTATTTTGATCAGGTTGAAGGCTACCTAAAAGGTTTTATCGACCTTATCTTTGAATATGATGGGCAATATTATGTGGCCGATTACAAGTCAAACTCATTGATGGGCTATGATCAAGAAAGCTTAAAATCGGCGATGGCAAGTTCGCATTATTATCTGCAATATTTATTATACAGCGTTGCGCTACACCGTTATTTACAAAAACGAATTCCTGATTATTCATGGCAAACGCATGTTGGCGGTGTGACTTATTTGTTTATTCGCGGCATGTCGAAAAATACAGCCAAGCAAGGCGTTTATTTTGATAAGCCCAGTGCGGAATTGATTGAAGCATTGGATAAATTGTTTGTGAGGTTGCCAGCCCATGTCTGAACAACTTTCTATGTTTGATTCGCTATCTGATCCGAATGAGCCAATCATCACGCCAATCCCAGAAGTAATTTACGAGCCGTTAGATAAACAACTCGCGCAGTTGATGGTTCAATTAAATGGCGAGAAGAACCCAGTTTTGAAAAACTGTGTGTTAGAAATCAGCAAACATACCCGCGAAGGGCAGATTGCAATTAATTGTTCGCTAGATCAACAAACAGCGTTATTGAAAACAAAAGTAGTGGGCGAGGCAGGCGAATATAAACCATTGATTTTAGACGCGGGTTATTTGTATTTGAATCGTTATTTTACCTATCAACAACATTTAGCAGGTCAAATAAAGTCGCGTTTATTAAGCGTTGAAACAATAAAACAAAAACAACAAAAA
>DQUJ01000186.1 GCA_015662325.1 Leucothrix mucor
CATTGATGTACGTATTAAACAACTTTAATTAGGATATTGATAGGCATGCTCTGAAAACAAAGCGCCCATATAACTGCCATCCCTTTTATAACTGTGGTTGTAAAAACCTACAAAGCCCGTCAGCATCAATTTATTTAGCCCAAACAAATACTTAACAGCCACATTATAAAGGTTTTTTAAGTAAAAATGAATAGCCACAAACACTTCATATACAACTATTTTTAGATTGAATACCCTCAAAACCTACTTTATCTTTCATGTCACTAGACTTTCCTGTAATTTACCCATCAAATCAGACAATAATTGGAGCATCACATGAGCGACACCATTCATCACCCACTTATCATTTTAGGCTCAGGCCCAGCAGGTTATACTGCCGCAGTTTATGCCGCACGTGCCAATCTTAACCCTGTGCTCATCACAGGCATGGAGCAAGGCGGGCAATTGATGACAACCACCGATGTAGATAACTGGCCAGGTGACAACGAAGGCGTACAAGGCCCAGAGTTAATGGAACGCATGAAAAAACATGCAGAACGTTTTGAGACTAAATTAATTATCGATTACATAGCAGCCGTAGACTTCAGCCAACGCCCTTTAAAACTCACCGGCGGTAGCACTGAATATAGCTGTGACTCTTTGATTATATGTACGGGCGCATCTGCCATGTATTTAGGCCTAGACTCCGAAGAGAAATTCAAAGGCCGTGGCGTTTCTGCTTGTGCAACCTGTGATGGTTTTTTCTACCGCAAGCAAAAAGTGGCAGTAATCGGCGGTGGTAATACAGCGGTTGAAGAGGCACTCTATCTTTCAAACATCGCTGATGAAGTTATTTTAGTGCATCGTCGTGACGAACTGCGCTCCGAAAAAATCTTACGTGATCAAATTTTAGAAAAAGCCAAAAATGGTAACATTACGTTGATGTGGGACAATGTATTAGAAGAAGTATTAGGCGATGATGCGGGTGTTACTGGCATGCGCATTAAAAATGTAAAAACCGATGAAACCCAAGACATAGATTTACACGGTATTTTTATCGCGATTGGTCACAAACCCAATACAGGCATATTTGACGGTCAACTCGATATGAAAGGCGGCTATATTAGCGTTCAAAGCGGCACAACAGGCAACGCCACTCAAACCAGTGTCGAAGGCGTTTATGCGGCAGGCGACGTGATGGATCATGTTTATCGCCAAGCCATTACATCAGCCGGAACAGGTTGCATGGCAGCACTGGATGCAGAAAAATTTATGGACAAATTAGCCGCAGAAAACAAATAAGCTTACGGCAGCAACCTTTTGTAAAAAGATTTCAACACTACTTTATGAAATCCTTACGATAAAAGATGACAACAGAGAAAGCCTCCTTAACCCTACTTGACCCGCACGCCAGTGACGAGCCATTTCCCCCTGTGGAAATGGCATGGAATGAGCCAAACGGGCTACTCGCCTTAGGAGGCGACCTCTCCCCTACCCGCTTGATCAATGCGTATAAATCAGGGATTTTTCCGTGGTACAACCCCGACGAGCCAATATATTGGTGGAGCCCTGATCCGCGTTCGGTTCTACTTCCGCACAATATTACTATCCGTCGTAGCTTACGAAAAAGGATTCGCAGTCTTGATAAAAAAGGATACAAAATACGTTTCGACACAGACTTTTCTGCCGTGGTACAAGCCTGTGCCGCACCACGTATGAATACAGGTGGCACATGGATAACAAACGAAATGTTTCTTGCGTATCAACGCTTATTCAATTTGGGTGTTGCCCACAGTGTAGAAGTTTGGAATCAAAACGATGAGCTAGTCGGCGGCTTGTACGGTGTTGCTTCTGGCGGCGTTTTTAGTGGTGAATCTATGTTCAGCACAGAAAGCGATACATCCAAAATCGCCTTTGTTGCGTTGGCATGGCATTTACAACATTGGGGCTATTCATTAATCGATTGCCAAATAGAAAATTCTCATCTAGTGAGCATGGGCGCAAATAACATCACCCGCGAACTTTATATGAAAATATTAAGACAGTCTGCCACACCAGAAAAACACCCGTGGCACTTTGATAAAAACAGTGATTTATCTCATTGGCAACCCAAAGAAACACCTGTCAAAACGCATTTAGAGGCCGCAGCCTTCAATGATTAAATTCCCCATTCCCTTGCTTGGGTTTGCAGCATACAGTGGAACGGGTAAAACTACCCTACTCACAAAGCTAATTCCCTTGTTAGCAAATAAAGGAATTCGTATTGCTATCATCAAACACTCGCACCACAATATAGAATTAGATAACCCCAAAAAAGACAGCTACAAGCTAAGAAAAGCAGGCGCACAACAAACCATCATTGCATCACCTAAACGTACTTCCATGATTACCGAACACCCCAATCAAGAGGATTCAACATTAGAACACGCATTAAGCTATCTGAAAACCGACTCACTCGATTTAGTGTTAGTCGAAGGCTTTAAGTTTGCTGAAATCCCCAAAATTGAACTACACCGAAAAGCACTGAACAAACCTTATTTTTATCCAGAAGATCAATATATTATTGCGATTGCAGAAGATGATTTGAATAAAAACCAGAATGATCAACTAGCACAACTAGATATTAATAAGCCGAACGAAATCATCACGTTTATTGAAAACTATTTACGACAAGGAAAAACATGCGAGACATCATAAAAGCATCCATACGCACCATTCCCGACTACCCAAAACCGGGTATTCAATTCCGCGATATAACCACGCTCTTAGAAGACCCTATCGCGTTACGAATGACAATCGACACCATTGTGCATCGTTATCTAGATCAGAACATAACAGCGGTAGCGGGTATTGAAGCGCGTGGTTTTATATTTGGTACTGTGGTTGCTTATGAGTTAGGCGCTAGTTTTATTCCTATTCGAAAGGCGGGAAAATTACCAGGGGACACCATCTCCCAAGCCTATCAATTAGAATATGGCGAAGACAGTATTGAAGTTCACACCAACTGTATAAAACCCAATGACCGTATTTTGCTGATAGATGATTTAATCGCCACAGGTGGCACAGCGGCCGCCGCGGTAAAACTGATTCGTCAGCTCGATGGCAATATAATCGAAAGCTGTTTTATTGTTGATCTTCCTGATATTGGTGGCAGTAAAAAGTTAAAAGAAGAACACGATTGTGCTGTTTTTTCATTATGTGAATTTAAAGGCGATTAGATAAAACCGTGCCTACACCCTCTAAATACATCATTGTTGCTGCATTAGATATGGAAACACCTGGTCTTGATCAATTCGCACCTGTCATTCATACCGGCGTGGGTAAACTAAACGCGGCGATTAGTCTTTTCGAAGCTATTTTATTTCACAAACCTGAGCTTGTGATTAATTACGGCACAGCCGGAACGGTGAATGGTAAAACAGGCTTACATAAAGTTGACACCTTTATCCAGCGTGATATGGACGTGCGTGGTTTAGGTGTTCCTCGTGGCGTTACACCTTTTGCCATTCAAGAAAAATTACCGACAGCAAAAGGCATTGTACTGGCATCGGGGGATTCATTTGTAACTGATTCTGACCTTCACCTTGAAGGTTTAGATATTGAAATTGACCTAATCGACATGGAAGGCTACGCACTCAACACCGTATGCGCACATCATAATACGCAGTTTGATTGTTATAAATACGTGACCGACAGCACAGATGATGAGGCCTCGAACGATTGGGTCGAAAACGTCGCTAAAGGTGCCTCTTTATTTTTAACGCTGTTAGAAAAAGAATACGGAAAATCATTACTTCAATAGAAACAAAACATTAATTTAAGGCGTTAACACATGATTATCAAGCACTTTAAAAGACTGTTATTTCCCTAAGCCTCACTGTATTCCTATTATTTCTAATCGCCTGCAGCGGCCCCCCTAGCGCAGGTGAATGGCTAGTCAGTGAAGACAATACGAGTAACTTCATAAAATAAAGATTCATTATGATGGTAAAGCCGATATTTTCACTAAAAAAATCCAAAAAAAAAACTTATTACACTGTTTCTGGCAAGCATCCAAGCCGGCACGGTGGGATTAATATGTACAAAAGCAGCAAACACCAATAAAAAGATCACTATCAGCTAAAAATAACGGATAACAACCAAAGCGTTTTGAGCCAAGAATCAACGACCATTGCTAAATTCACCCGTAAACCTAGATCGTAAAGCAGAATATCTTTTGTACAAAGGCTTCTAATAGACCGTTTATCGCATGAAAATGCCCTGCATCAGTGCAAGCGATATACTTAAACACATGAATAACACCGATGATCATGTACCTGTAGCGCACAAACTTGTTCATGCGGGCGACCCCGCGATGAAAGCGCGCGCCCAACAACGCTACTCTGTTCCCTCGCACCTTCAAGAACTTAATTCTCGCATTGATGATATTGAAAATGCCATCGGGCAAACTAATAAAGGGCCTATCGGTCGTGCTTTTGCGATTCGTGCAGAAAAAAGTTGTGATAAAGATAGCGATGCATCGGTTGGGCATTTGTATCCTAAAAATAAAAAAACTATCTCTGCTTAATCAATATGCCTAGCCAATCACCGCGTAATTTCATACTAATAGACTATGAAAATGTTCAACCACAAAGTTTAAATATTTTAGCAAATCACTCTTTCAAGGTTTATGCCTTTGTTGGAGCAAGTCAGGCTAAACTTCCTTTTGACTTTTCTCAGTCAATGCAAAACCTGGGTGAAAATGGACAATACGTAAAAATATCAGGTAATGCTAAAGATGCACTTGATTTCCATATCGCCTTTTATATTGGGGAACTCGCCAATAAGCATCCGCGCACTTTCTTTCACATTATTTCTAAAGACAGAGG
>DQUJ01000054.1 GCA_015662325.1 Leucothrix mucor
CATTCTTTAAACTTGTTGGGTGATAGTAATTCTTTGCTCGATAATAGTGATTCTAAATACTCGCTGGCGAGTTCTTTAAGAAAAAAATAATAATTTTTTATCTTCTCTTTCTAGTGTGGAGGCGGTTAGAGAAGGGTAGAGTGATGTGGTTTAAATTCTGATTCTCCCTATAGAAAGTGCAGCAAACAACCCATATCAATTAATAATATCAGCTTGGTTACTCAAAGCTTTTATAATTGCACTTCTAATTAATTCTTGTTTATTCTCATCTGAAATGATGTGGTCGCCTTGGGTAGTTACATGAAAAATATCTTCTGCCATTTCCCCTAAAGTGGCAATTTTTGCATCGTGTATATTTAACCCTTGTTCGTTAAACACATGGCTGATTCTTGTCAGAAGTCCAACGCTGTCTGCGGTAGTAATAGTAATAATGGTTTGTTGGCGTGCTTCATCTAAGTCAAAATAAACGCGGGTAGGGGTGTCGAAGTGTTTTAATTGTCGAGGAGTGCGGTACTGATTAAAGTTGTAATCAGGTTCATCGGTTGCGTTTAGCGATAAGCTACTTTCGAGTTTTTCGATCAATTGATCTTGATCTTCTTCTAAAATAATCATTTTATTATCTGCGGTAAGCAGGTTGAGCGTATCCAGTACATAACCATCTTTGGATGTGTTGATGCGTGCCGCTACGATATTAAGATTTTGTTGTTCTAAAATTGAGGTGATCTTAATAAATAAATTTTTGTGATCTTTTGTATAAATGAATAATAAAGAGCTATTGTTTTTCTCGTTGGCGAGTAATTTTATTGTGGGTGTTTCAGAATTCTTGGGAAGAATCTCATTAATATGCCAGCTTAAAGAGGCAACGGTATGTTGTAAAATATAACGGTGATTAAAACGATTCCAAAATATTTCGATGGTTTTTTGGTCAAAATTATGTTTTTGTAATTGTGCAATCACCGCTTTTTTCTTACGTTCGATTAATTCTGTGCTGTTTTTATTGGCAGAGTGGTTGCTGTGTAATTGTCTTTTAGTGGCGCGATACAGATCTTTGAGTAATGAGTGTTTCCAATTGTTTAGTAGGGTAGGGTTGGTGCCCTTGATGTCGCAAATGGTCAGTAGGTATAAATAATCTAAACGCGGTTGAATCACGACCGTATCAACGACTTTTTGTATGACTTCAGGGTCGGTAATGTCTTTCCGTTGGGCGGTAGAGCTTAATTCTAAGTGATTTTTAACCAGCCAGCTAACGGTGCCTGAATCATGTCGATTGATACCATGGGAAATACAAAAGTCAAACGCATCTACGGCCCCTTTTTCGGAATGGCTGCCGCCTCTGCCTTTGGCAATATCGTGGAATAACCCTGCAAGATAGAGAATCATTGGGATTTGTAAATTCTTGAAAATCTTACTGCAAAAAGGTAATTCTTCCATACCTTCTTTAGTGCTTAAACGACGAATATTACGTATTACGTTGATGGTATGATCATCCACCGTGTAAGCGTGAAATAAATCATATTGCATGCGCCCAACAATGTTTTCAAAAGCAGGAATATAAGCAGCTAAAACACCGTAGCGATTCATTCTATGAAGCGCAAAGGTAATGCCTTTATGCTCCGACATGATATTGATAAATATTTGTTTGTGATGATCGTTATTACGAAATTCATCATTGATTAGATGTCTATGGCGTTTGAGTTCGCGCAGCGTTTTGGGTGTTAAGCCTTTAACTTCAGGTACAATTTGCATGATGTGAAACACTTCTAATAACGTATGCGGATGTGTTTCGAATAACGTTTCAGGAGTGAGTTGTAAATAGCCGCCAACATGGCTGTAATAATCATTAATAGGCGTAGGTGTGATTTTATTGGTTTGTAAAATATGTTCGCGTAATAAGCCTAGTAACATTTCATTTAAGCGTTCTAATTCCGTGATGGTACGGTAATAACGTTGCATGAATGATTCGATAGATTGGTTGTTTTCATCATCGGTATAGCCAAAACTATGTGCTAGATCACGCTGATGATCAAATAATAAACGGTCTTCTTTACGTCCTGTAATTTGGTGTAAGGCAAAGCGAACCTGCCATAAAAAATCACGTGCCTCGATGAGTGCTTGGTACTCTTCTTTGTTAAGTAAACTAAAATCAATGAGATTAAAACGACTCAGTTCTTTTAATGAGTGTGTGCCAAATTCACGTAGAGCAATCCAGCCGATGGTTTGCAAATCGCGTAAACCGCCGGGGCCATCTTTAAGGTTAGGTTCGACGCGGTAGGCGGTATCTCCGTAGCGATTATAACGTTGCTTTTGTTCAACTAATTTTGCATTAAAAAATTCGGTGCTTGACCAGATTTTATCGACTGAAATTTTATCATGTAACTGCTTAAATAAATCTTGATTACCACACAGGTAACGAGATTCGATTAAGTTAGTAATAACCGTCAGGTCTTTTTCTGCTTCTGATACACATTCATCCAGCGTCCTAACGCTATGGCCAATTTCCAAACCAAAATCCCACAGCGTTGTAACAAAATCAGAGAGTTGTTCCGAGGATTTGTCATCGGGTTCTTCTTTTAGCAAGAGGAGTAAATCAACATCCGATGCGGGGTGCATTTCTTCGCGCCCATAGCCACCGACAGCAACCAATGCCGCATTTGGAATAGCGTATTTATCCCACAGTTCAGTCAGTAGCTTATCAACAATCTGACTACGCTTTTTTAGTAATAACCCAATGCTTTCACCTTGTTTAAAGGCTTGGTGAAGGGCTTCGTTGTTTTCTTTGATTATGGTTTTAATTGGTTAGACCTTAATTGTTTACGTTGGCAGGCGTATTGTTTTTAATGAGCGTATTGAGTTGCAAAGGAACAGTCCTGCCATCGACGTTTTCTGTTGTTAATAAAACATGATGTCTAGTCGATGTAGTAAATTTATTATTATTGATTTGCGTGTCGAGAACAGGGCGATCCAGTTTTAGTGTTCGATACGGTGTTCCCACTCGTATATCGACTTGAACATTCGAACCTGTAAAGGTATTGCTAGTAATAGAGGTATCATCATCCTCTACTATTACGCCAATTTTAGCGTTACTAAAGAGATTGTTTTTAATTTCGTTATGTTTGGCAAAATCCTCGTAATATCTTGCTCTTTCTCTGTGTAAACCACCGGCATAGTGAACAACACCTTCATGAATGAGAGGAGAGCCACATTCTAGATCATTCAAGTTTTTACTTTGTCGTGAAGCTACCCACACGCCAATATCTTCGTTAATAAATTTATTATTTTGTATAAGGTTATTGTCGGCAGATTGATAACGAGGTACTTGGTTTGCATCTTGAGCATGCTCGTTACAATTTTTATAAATCAATATTGAACCGCGTGCATTTTTAGAAAACACGTTGTTCTCAATTGTGTTGTGGGCAGAAGAATCTATTGCAATACCTTCTCGACTATCGTTTTCTAATTTTTTTCTTCTTCTTCGGTCAGAGATACTATAGTCAGAGTGTCCGTTTTCACTGATTGTAGAGTTTTTAATGATGTTTCTTTGCGAGCCTGAATCAAGATACAAACCTACAGCGCCGGTGTATTTTATTTCTGATCTATCAAGAACAAAGTCAGTAACAAAACGTCCAATAAAGAGGCCGTCTTTGTGGCTTGATAAAATTTTACAATTCTCTACTTTGATATTTTTTGGAGAGAGTGTGCGCAAATTCTCTTCTAAAGCGCTGACATTGATATTATTTTTCAAATCGGAACGACTGGCAGTGGATATACCAAAACTCACTCTTATTCCTCTAACGTAGTTTATAAACGTACAGTTTTTAATGGTTACGTTGCTCATATGCCCGTTTTCGCTAGAGTGTATTTTTAATCCAAATAACAATGGAGCATCTTCTTCGCTGTATTGCACGTCAACAGCTTGTCGGAATTGTCTAGCTAGACCATTAAATACTGCGCCGTTACAATCAAGTGTAATGTTAGACTTGTTTACAATATTTAAGCTGACGCGATCATATTTACAACCCGCAGGAAATGTAATGCTTTCATTGATATTGTTAGCCGTGATGTCGGTGTTGTTTTTTTCCCAAACAGGGCAATCCGCTGGATTGGGCGGTAAGACCCTATCTGGTGTAGAAGGATTCGAGGTTGTTTCATGGAGCGCAGGCTCATAATCTACAGCTGCATTGACAACTTCGTCTTCAATTTGATCTCGGATTCTTTTAGTTTCTTCTTCGAAACTACAGGCGGATAAAATAAGCGATGTTGTTAATACGGTAAGAATGGCGGTTGCCGTTTTGGCAGTAATGAATTTCATTTTGTCCCTTTTAAACCTCGTTAGAGTTACTATTATTTTATATTTGAGTGGCTGTGTTATAAATCGTTCAATAATATTTTACTAGTTGGCACTATAAAAAGCGCTGGAATGTGCTGGTGTAAAAAGCTTTATAGATTATGGTTATAGTTGAGTTAAATAAATTCTAACGCCTCATGTAAACGATGCGCACTCATTATTTTCATTCCTGAAATTTTAGTCCGGGGTAAATTACTTTTAGGAATAATGGCGCGTTTAAATCCTTGTTTTAACGCTTCTTTTAAACGTTCTTCGCCATTGGGAACGGGGCGGATTTCACCCGCAAGCCCGACTTCACCAAAGACCACTAAATCAGAAGGTAGCGGTTTGTTTCTAAAGCTTGAAAGCGCGGCTAATATCATCGGTAAATCAGCGGCGGTTTCTGATATTTTCATACCACCGACGACATTGATAAACACATCTTGATCAAACATTGAAATACCACCGTGTCGATGTAAAACAGCCAGTAACATGGCGATACGATTTTGTTCTAGCCCTAAAACAACACGTCGCGCTTGTTGTCCGTGGCTTTCATCCACCAGTGCTTGTACTTCAACCAACAATGGGCGTGTGCCTTCCCTTGTGACCATAATTACGCTACCGGCAACGGGTTCTTCATGGCGAGATAAAAAGATGGCAGATGGATTGCTTACGCCTATTAAGCCTTTGTCTGTCATCGCGAATACGCCTAATTCATTGACCGCGCCAAAACGGTTTTTGACGGCGCGCAAAATACGATAACGCCCACCGGGGTCGCCTTCAAAATAAAGTACCGTATCCACCATGTGTTCTAAAACACGTGGGCCTGCGAGCGTGCCTTCTTTGGTAACGTGTCCTGCAATAAATAGGGATGTATTGGTTTGTTTGGCAAAGCGCG
>DQUJ01000042.1 GCA_015662325.1 Leucothrix mucor
GCAAAAAACAAATGTCTCGAACTTGGAAACTTGGCGTTGCCAGAATTTATGGGACTTGATCAGAGCTTCCTTAATGAGCTACCCGTTGTTGTTTAAAACGGTGAACTTGATTTGTGAATTAATAATTCCTGCGCCCATCAAATGCATGAGACAACGTTCCACTATCTACATAATCCAATTCACCACCCACAGGTACACCGTGCGCAATTCTTGTGGTTTTAACATTATGTTTACGCGCTAACTCACTAATATAATGTGCTGTAACCTCGCCTTCTACCGTAGGGTTTGTGGCTAAAATCAGCTCTTTAATATCCCCTTCGGTAAAGCGTATTTCAAGAATATCTAATCCTAAATCTTCGGGCCCGATACCATCAAGTGGAGAGAGTTTACCCATTAATACGAAGTAATAACCTTTGTAAGCGGTAGCTTGTTCTAATGCCAACACATCGGATGGATTTTCTACGACACATAATATTTCGGGGTTACGCCCGTTATTGGAGCAGATACGGCACATATCGTGTTCGGTCAGGGTTCGACAGCGGCTACAATGACCGATATTTTCAATCGCTAGTTTCATTGTATCTGCCAGCTTCAAACCCGCTTCACGATTATGTTCTAACAGATTAAATGCCATACGTTGCGCGGTGCGTGAACCAACACTTGGCAGGCATTTGAGCGCATCGACTAATTCATTGAGAAGCGATTTTTCAGACATTATTTATCTGCCTTTTTCCTTTAAGCCAAACCTATTAATTTTTTGTAATAGCTGCACCCAGAAGCCCGCACCTAAAATAAGAAGGAGACTGAAAGTTACGCGTGAGGTGTTTTCAACAATACCGTAAAAGAATGGATTCGACTCTTTTGAAAGAGTCTCCCCTGACATATATTGAAAATAACCAACTAACGATGCAAATAAATTTGGTAAAGCAAACATTAACAACAGAAAACCAACCGTTATAATTACCGTCGTTTGAAGGGACTTTGTATTCAGCGGGGTGTTAAGCTCTGGATTAAGTGTAACGGATTCAGTTTTTTCGTCCGAACTTACATCAATTATTTTTTTCGCTATGAATGGCGAAAACCACCAAAGTATAGCGGCTATAATAAAACTTAAGACTAAAGTAACAAAACTAGAAAGTAGCCCCGTAAGAACGTTTTCCGCACTTTCGTCTTGTAATGCAATAAAAAATATGGGGAAATTAGCCGCAACTTGATAAAAAATATAAACAGCTAAAACCCGTAAGCAAATTATCGCAAAGCTATAAGCAGACATCATAATTAACCTTCACTAAAATAGCGTTTAAAACGGTAACTTCATACCAGGTGGCAAACTCATGCCCTCTGTTACGCCTGACATTCTTTCTTTCGATTCTGCCGCCATTTTATGTGACGCATCGTTAAACGCTGCAGCAACAAGGTCTTCGAGCATTTCTTTGTCGTTATCTTCAAGCAAGCTATTATCAATACTAACGCGCTTGCATTCGTGTGCGCCGTTAATTGTAACTGAGACTAAACCACCGCCTGATTCACCCTGTGATTCCATTTCTGCAATTTCTGCCTGCGCTTTTTGCATGTCTTCTTGCATTTTTTGCGCTTGCTTCATCATATTGCCTAATCCACCACCTTTAAACATAGTCTATTCCTTTCTTTTTAATAACGTAAATAATGTAAATATTTTCTAATAAAATAATACTTTGATAACTTTGCGCCATACTCTCGTTGCGCCATACTCGTGCAAAAGTCTCACTTTATTTGTACCGAACCGGGCACTATTTGTGCGCCAAATCGGTTTTGTAATTCAATCACAAACGGATCTGTTGCGATATTTTGTTCTGCTTGTTGCTGGCTTTCTACCATATTACGCGCAGTTCGCTCTGCGGGTGTTTCTTGCGCATTTATAACTGGGGCAGTCGCCGTGTCATCTATTGTAGCGTTTGTAACGTTGTTAATATCGTTGCTATCAACGACTTGTAATTTCAGTTTAAGCGGCTCACCATAAAACGTTACTAATGCCGTTTGAATTTCTTGCTGAATACTGTCTGCTAACAAAGTATCGTTGGACTTATCCAGTTTTAGCGAGATAATACCATTTTCTTTCGATTCGAACAGACAGTGTTTAATTAATTCTGCCGCACGTCCTTTTAGCTTTAATGCTGGCACTATATCGTGCCATTCAGCATTTGTGCTGATCTGCGTTGAAGATGGTGTTACCTTCTTTTGTTCGTTTGCACCTTCATTTTTTTTTATACTATTATTTGCGGTATTGCTTACGGGCTTCTCAACAGAGCTTTTAATAGGTTTCTTTACACTGCTATTAACAGGCTTAGTTAATTCTTCTGGTAACGTTTCCCACGGCACATCATCTTCACTCGATGGTGGTGCTATTTTGGTCTGTTGGATTTTTTGTGGCGCAGGCTCTGCTACTTTATATTGTGGTTTATTATTAGACAGCAGTGCTTTTTCAATCTCGCGGGCTTGTAATTGCCTTGCGACTAACTCTGGCTCAGACGTTACAGTTTTTTTTTTGCTTATTGATTCATCTTCGCTAATGGCTTCTTGAGTTTTATTCTGATCGACAGTGGGGTTGTAAAGAGCTGCCATGCCTTCTTCTTGTGGTCTAAATGCCAACATACGCAACAGTATCATTTCAAAACCACTGCGCAAATCAGGCGACAACGCTATATCACGTCGCCCATGCAAGGCAATTTGATAATACAACTGCACATCTTCCTTGCTTAATTGCGTCGCAAGCTCTGCGACACTATCATCATCTTGAATCGCTTCTGGCACAACCTGCTGAACAGCAACTTGATGTAAGGTGGCAATCAGTGCATCGGTCGCCGCTTCAAAATCAGGCGTAACCCCTGCCATATCATCAATCTGTTGAATAATATTGGCGCCCTCACCTGCCGACACTGCTTTTAACATGGCGATTAAGGGTTCATGTGAAATAGTACCGAGCATTTCGCGTACATCGGCTTCTTGTAGCGCCCCCTTGCCAAATGCAATGGACTGATCCAGCAAACTTAGGGCATCGCGCATACTACCATCAGCGGCTCGTGCTAATAGTTTTAAGGATGGCTCATCGCTGGTGATTTTTTCTTGTTCTGTAAGGTATTTTAAATGCCCCGAGATCATGTCAACCGGCATCCGCTTGAGATTAAACTGCAAGCAACGTGATAAAATTGTAACAGGTAGTTTTTGCGGGTCTGTCGTTGCAAATAAAAATTTTACGTGTGGTGGTGGCTCTTCCAAGGTTTTTAGCAAGGCATTAAAACTATGCCCTGTTAACATATGCACTTCGTCAATTAAGTACACTTTAAAACGCCCGCGTGTAGGCGCATATTGCACGTTATCGAGTAACTCGCGAGTATCTTCAACCTTGGTGCGCGATGCCGCGTCGACTTCGATTAAATCTACAAAGCTACCCGCTACAATCTCTTTACAACTACTGCATTCGCCACAAGGCTCGGCAGTTACGCCTGTTTCACAGTTTAAACATTTAGCCAGAATACGGGCTATAGTCGTTTTACCCACACCGCGCGTGCCTGTAAATAGATACGCATGATGCAGACGATCGTCCTCTAGCGCATTGATTAATGCGCGCAATACATGTTGTTGCCCCACCATTTCTTTAAAATTTTGGGGACGCCATTTTCTGGCAAGGACTTGATAACTCATATGAGAATAATAATGGAAATAGTGGTTTACTTAAACCTAAATAATTCTAGGAAATATGGGTACCTTCCTTACAATTTATATGTGATATTTTTATAATTGTAATACAGACTTTATTTTATTGAATAATCTATCTTCTACTCGACCGTGCATCTATTGATTACAATGATTGTCATTAACAAAACTAAATGGTTTCTTATGAATAACGTAGTCTTTTTCTTAGGAGCTGGATATTCAAAATAGTTGACGATCTAGATTTTTAATAATCGCTGATTATTTCCCACACATATCGGATGAAATTAATTCAAGAGCGCTAAACGGTTGTCAAGTCCCCACTTTAAAAGCACCAAGTCGTACTCCCTATGATATTAAGTACATAAATTAGGCGCTAAAGCATAAATTACTTGCAAGCAACCCAAAGCAAAAACTCCCGCTAAAATATCATCCACCATAATCCCAAACCCTCCGTGCACTTTTTTATCCAGCACGGAGATGGGCCACGGCTTCCAAATATCAAATAAACGAAACAGTGCAAAACCTAACAGCACCCAGAACCAACCCGTGGGTGCGGCTATCATAGTGATAAAATAGCCTGCAAATTCATCCCAAACAATACCCGAATGATCATGAACACCGAGTATGTCGGATGACTTTCCGCA